>CASFRN010000044.1 GCA_949296855.1 uncultured Bacteroides sp.
CCTTCCGGTCAGCCGTCCGGTTTCCACGCTCCACATCTTTTCCTCCACGTCCAGCTTGCAACTGAACTGTGCGATTTTCCCGTTCACCGTGATACGGCACATGACCGGTATCAGCCCGTTCTTCTTCGGCGCGTTGCGCTTCAGGTAGAATAAAATCTTGAATGTCGCTCTACTCATAGTTCATACTTTTTTATGTTTGCAAAATTACCTTGTGTAGAGCTGTTTGCCTGTATGTAAACCGCAGCAGACCGAAGCAATCGAACCTGTCGCAAGACTTTTTCATCCCGAACCTAACCAACTGCCTGTATAATTGCAGTTTCTGCCATGTTTTGCCGGGCTTTTCAATCCTGTTACCCGTTCCGATTTCAGGTAACGAGCTGGTAATGCAATTACGGTTCAAGTTGGCTTTTTCCCGGTTTCAGTTGGCACTCACTCAAATCGCCAAAATCCCATAAATCATTAACTTTCAATCATATTTCCGTGATTTGCTCAGTATCTCACTTTTTTGTATTATCTTTGCAGAAGACAAATAAAACGTTAATCGTATGACAAAGAAAATATTGTTGCTGGGTTCCGGCGAGTTAGGAAAAGAGTTTGTGATAGCTGCCCAACGTTTGGGTCAGTACGTCATTGCCTGTGATTCGTATGCGGGTGCTCCTGCCATGCAAGTGGCGGATGCTTGCGAAGTATTCAATATGTTGGACGGAGACGCCCTCGACCGTGTGGTGGAAAAGTATCATCCCGACATTATTGTGCCCGAGATTGAAGCCATCCGCACCGAACGTTTGTATCATTTGGAGAAAGAAGGCATTCAGGTGGTGCCCAGTGCGCGTGCCGTGAATTTCACGATGAACCGCAAGGCGATACGTGACCTTGCCGCGAAAGAATTGGGACTGAAAACCGCAAAGTATTTCTATGCCAAGTCGTTCGAGGAATTGAAAGAAGCGGCAGAGCAAATCGGTTTCCCTTGTGTCATCAAACCGTTGATGTCTTCATCGGGCAAAGGTCAGTCGGTGGCAAAAGGTCCCGAAGACTTGGAACACGCTTGGCACTACGGTTGCGAAGGAAGCCGGGGTGATATTAAGGAACTGATTATCGAAGAGTTCATCCAGTTTGATAGTGAAATCACCTTGCTTACGGTGACGCAGAAGAACGGTCCCACTTTGTTCTGCCCGCCTATCGGACACGTACAAAAAGGAGGAGACTATCGTGAAAGCTTCCAGCCCGCACACATCGCTCCCGAACATCTTGCCGAAGCGCAACGCATGGCGGCAAAGGTGACCGAAGCCTTGACGGGTTACGGAATTTGGGGTGTAGAGTTCTTCCTGAGCCATGAAAACGGCGTGTATTTCTCCGAGCTTTCTCCGCGTCCGCACGATACTGGTATGGTGACTTTAGCGAATACGCAAAACCTGAACGAGTTCGAATTGCATCTGTATGCCGTGTTAGGTCTTCCCATTCCGGGCATTACGCAAGAACATATCGGTGCCAGTGCCGTGATTCTTTCTCCTATAGCCAGCAAAGAGGCTCCGCGTTATCGGGGCGAGGAATTGGTTTGCTCGCAACCTAACACATATCTGCGCATCTTCGGCAAGCCGTTTACGAAATTGAACCGACGTATGGGTGTAGTGGTTTGCTACGACAAGACGGATGGTGACCTTGATGCGTTGCGTGATAAGTGCAAGGCGTTGGCGGCAAAAGTGGAAGTCTATTGATTAAGGAGTTAAAGGAGTTAGAAGGAGTTATCGCCCGCAAAAGCGGGCTTAGGAGTTAGAAGCTGATAGTTTGTGTTGGCTTTTAACTCCTGCGAGCGAAGCGAAGCATAACTTCCTTTAACTACTTCTAACTTCTTCTTGATTTATAAACACAACGGAGGCCGATGCTCACGCACCAGCCTCCGCTTTCATTCTCAACTGAATGACAAGTAAAAACAAATGATGCTATAATTTATGCATAGCCATGCATTCCTCCTAAGATGAAGTTGACTCCGAAATAGGTAATCAATACACTTAGGAAAGCGATGACGGCAAACCAATGGAAGAACATCGGACGCCGGAATGCGGGGAGCGATGCAGGGTGCAAGGCTGCTGTATATATTAATAAGGTAATGAGCGCCCATGTCTCTTTCGGGTCCCATCCCCAATAGCGTCCCCATGAAACGTTTGCCCATACGGCACCGATGAAGATGCCGAGAGCCAGGCAGAACACCGCCGGATAAAGGATAATCCGGCTGATGACTTGTAGGCGGACGATAGCATCCTGATAATCCTTTCGGGTATAGCGTAAGACAATCGCCATGATACCGTTCAGCATGACAAATGCAGTGAGCGAGTAGGCTATCATAATGGTCACCACATGGATGCTCAATAGAGGGGATGCCAGTACAGGCATCAGTTGGGTAATGGGCGGATTTGCTTCTCCTAACATAGCCACTAACAAAGCCAGCCCGCATAACATATAGCCGAAAGCGATAACGGCTTTTAGTTTGCGGTAGAAGAGAAAGGTGAGCAGGGTGACGCAAAACGCCATGAACTGCATCGTTTCATATCCGTTCGAGAGCGGAAGGTGTCCGCTTACAAAACCTCTCAGGCTGATTAAGGTTATCAGATAAAGTGATATAATTCCCAATGCGATAAGCGGAAATATATGCAGGCGGGTCTTGCCGTATAGCGGACGGCTTACTCTCCGGCAATAGAAAAGGAACGACAAGATGCCGATGGTAAGGCAAGCCATAGCCAACGGTTTTGTATAGTCCAAGCGGTTGTATAGTTTTTCCGCATCGAAGCGTGCGTCTGAGGGGAGTACTTCGAGGGCGGTCTTTTGCTGGTATTCCCGAATCTTATCCGTGAGTCCGATGATAGCGGCATCGTCTTTCTTCATCACTTGCTCGCTCAGCAATCCTAAGCTTTTGCGGACGAATAGCCATTGGTCATCAGGTAAGTCTTGGGGCAAGTCATCTACGGGAGCAAACCAGCTTATCCGGTTATGTTCCGTCCGGCATGGATAGATTTTCAGGATACTTCCCGTGGCGGTCATGCTTATCAGATTGAATTTCTCGTTGGCTTCATTCAGTTCACGTTTGTATTTGGTTTCGTTTGTTTCTTTGTTATCTTTTAGCTTGTATCCTTCTGTTCCGAAGAAATCATTCAGGGAGGCGTATTGCCCTTTGATGCCTAATGCGTGTTGTATCTCCTTGCTTTTGATGCGGATAACTGGTTCGGCTTTCCAGTCATCGTAATAGAAGAACCAGCCCGTAAACACTTGTTCAGAGGTCAGTCCTTTGTAACTTGTTTTGCCGTAGAGTTTCATGGTAAAGTCTTTCGCCAGTGTCTGTAGGGGACAGATGCGGTCGTGATAATAAATGTAGAGGTTGCCTATTTCGGAAGCCGCTTCGCGCGATAAGTGTTTGGGGGCTTCGGATGCCATGCCGGGGAGGAATGAAGATAAGGCAATGCATAGTATCGCGGTTTTATTATGTAATGCAGGATGGGAGAGAAGCCGGCGGAACATGCTGTCTTTTTGAAAGAAGAAACCTAAGATAGCAAGCAAGAGCAAGGCATATCCGGTGTAAGTGATGCCGATGCCCCACGGGTCATAAGATACGGCAAGGGTGGTGCCTCGTCCGTCTTTGTTGTATGCCGATTGGTAGAAGCGATAGTGGCGGTAGGTGAATATCCGGTTCATGGACACTTCTCCTTCCGTTTGCGTTCCGTTATCATCAATCCGGATGCGGCTGGTAAAGTCCATCGGCGCAAAGCTTCCTTTGTAATAATCAATGCGGAAATCGTGCAGCCTGACACGGAAAGGAAGCGGTTCTTCGCTCGATTCGGAAGTGATGAAAGTCGAAGCCGGCGCATCGTTCATTCGCAAATGGATGCTTCCTTGTTTGCCGCAAAGGCGGGTGGTGAGTGCTCCGGTCAGGATGACTAAAAACGAGATATGGAGCAGGAAGGTGAAGAAGTCCCGTTGTAGTTTCCGGTGGATAAGGTAGGCAAAAGCGCATATTGCCATGATACCCCATATTGTGGTAAAAACCGGAGAGCCGTAGATGACAGCCCAAGCCGTATCAGTCCCTTGAATTTTTTCCAAGAAGGTGGCAAGTATCATCATCAAGACGAGCAGCCCTGCGCTTCCGAAAGCAATGCGTTTAATCAGTTTCATTTGTCTTTACGTATTGTGGAGGAAGGTTTACCACAGATTACACAGATTTTTTATTGTCAATTATTTTAATCTGTGCAATCTGTGTTGAGAATATTAGATAGAGTCGATGAATTTCACGATAGCGTCACGGTCTTCTTTCGAGAGGTTGCGGAAGGCTTTGATTTGCTCGTAAGCATCGCTCTCGGTGCTGGTTCCATGCCACATGATGGCTTCCAGTGTGGTGCGTGCACGGCAATCGTGCAGGCGGTCGGCATATTCGGCTCCGGTGCAACGTTGGTGCAAGCCACGTCCCCAAAGCGGAGTAGTGCGGCACCAGCCGGTACGGATATCGTTTTGCATGTGCAACTTGTGTTGTATCATGTCGGTATAGGGCCAAATCTTCTGGTGCGGATAACGGGGCAACTGGTTTGCCTTGTCTCCTGTGAAGAAGCGTGCCGGGTCGCGTATCTCGTCATCACCCGTAGTCCAGCTTGGCTTGTGGCAATACGTACAGTTCAGTTGTTCGAAGAGTTCCTTTCCGCGAAGCACTTCTTCATCGTCTACATTGCGTGCGGCAGGTACGGCAAGCCCACGGTGCCACACCATGAGGTCAATGTAATCTTGGTCGGACACTTCTACGTCCAGTTCTTTCGAAGTCAGGTAGTTGTATATGTTCTGTTGCTCGTCATACGTACCGTCTTCGTTTTGGATGTGCCAGTCGGGATGGTTCTTTTCCGGGTCGGCTTGTTCGATGTAGTTGCGGAATCCGGCTTGCACGTCGGGGTCTTCCGATGAATACTTGGCGTAGGTGCCTGCTGCGTCTAAGTAATGGAAGCGGCGGTCGCTACGTGTAGCGTTGGTGATGTTCCAAAAGGCGTTGGCTCCAGCGGCGTCTTGCAACGGACCGCGGCTCAAGGCGTAGGTGTAACGCAACGGGTAAAGTGTACCGTCTCCTCCTTGTGTCGTGTTGGAATATTGTTTTACCCATTCGCCGTTCTTGAAGATGGTTTCATTCAGTCCGTTCTTCAGATAGCCGTCTTTTTCTTGTTTGGTGTATTCGGCTTTCAGGTCTTCATCGGTAATGGCATCCAGCAGGCCGGTACCGTAAATGCCGATGGTCGATTCCAAGCGGACTTCGTAGGTGCCTACTTCATATCCTTTATTGGCTACGTAGATGGCACTCTTCGGTATGCTTACTTCGGGATAACGGAGCTGGTAAGTCTCGCCATCGGGGAATTTGTTGCCCCAGCTATCGGTATATTCGTGCCAAGTCAGTTGGATTTGGGTTTCGTCCAGCGGAGATTTGAACGGTGCTACCGCCATGGTCTGAGGCATACCGGCAAGCCAAGATACGTAAGCATCCGTAGCCGGGTCGTAGACAACTAATAGATAACCGTTGCCTATTTGGTTTGTGTTGAAAGTTCCTGTGGGCTGGCTTTGTCCGTGTCCGTATCCCGGATGGCAATGTTGGCAAGAGGTACGGATATAGACCGGACCGAGGCCGTGGCGCATACCGGAGAAGTTGGATGTATAAGGCTTTTCAAAGAATTGTTCTCCTCTGTTGAAGGCGGCGGTCATGTCGGCATCGGCATCCACTACGGGAGTGGGGTCTTCGAAAGCCGTAGACGCGGAGTTGAATGTCGTGCCCAATTCTCCGCCCGTATAATACCAGTCTGGGAGTTCTGACGGTTCCGGACTTGGAGACGGATTGTCCGTTTTCACTTCATCATCGCTACAAGCCGTTAGCATGCCTATTGACAAGAATGTGGCTAAATAATATTGTTTCTTCATAATCAAAAAGTAATATAAAGTTAGTGATTGTGTACGTTTAAAAGACATAGGCATTCTTCCGAAGATGAACACCTATGCCTTTGTTTTAGCGCAAAACGGATTAATGGTTTGCTTGTAACAAAGCTTTCACTTCATCGAAGATGTCGTTCATTACGTTGCAAGCGTCGATTGCGTCTTGGTTGACGGTATCATATTCAGAGGCTCCACAAGTGTAGGCAAACGGTTCGCCCATCAATGAAATTTTGTCGTATGCGTCTTGGATAGCGGCTTTCACACGGTTGTCCAAGTCTGCATCGAGCGTGGCGATATACATGCTCAGTGTATTCGTTGGCACTTGGATGGTTCCGTCTACCGAAGGAGAGCCTTGGTAAGCGTTGCGGATGCTTTGGATATTACCCAAGAAGTCACGGATAGAATTCAGGCTATAAGGCGATTCGATGTAGTTCGGGTCGTATTCCATGCCTCCTGAGGGAAGTCCTTTACCAGTCGGATTACCGATTTTGATGTTGCCTACTTCGTTGGCGATGTTTTGGATGCCAGCAGTGATGATGTCGTACATTACGTCAAGATAGTTTACGTATTCGCTACCTGCATTGCCTGCATTTTTAATGCGTTCGCCGAAGTTGATGCCTTTGTCCAATTCGGTATCGGTCAAAATCTGTTGTTTTTCGGATGTCACATTTTCCGTACCTGCCCAACATGCTTCCAATAAGATGCATTGGTTGCGCAAGTCGGCGGCTAATCCCACTAAGTAATTTAATTCTTCGGTGGTATAGTTCAGGTTATGGGCTACGCTTTTAGAGTCGGCGGTGGCATTGCCGTTAGCATTTGTGTTGGTCAGTTCGAATAAGAGGTATTCGATGGCGTGGAATCCTTGCAAGGCATATCCTAAATAGTTGCCTACATATACGCCTTCATCGTCCATTTGTGACATTTGTGCCGGATTGCTTAACAGGGCATCCATACCTGTTTTGTCGAGTGGCCATGAGTCGATATGCGGGTCTATGTAGTAGTCTCCGGCAGGGCCGAATAACCAAGCTTCGCTTTTTTCCCAATAATCGCGTGCGGTTTTCCAAGCTTCGCCGGCTGCTTCTACATCTGCGGTAGATAAGGTCCCGTCCGCTTTTTTGGTGCGGATATCAATACACAGGCTATGCAGTTGCATGGCGGCATCTGCCATGCCTTTGTAAGTCGGTATTACAGTTTTGTCCGTATAGTCGGTTATTACATCTTTCAACGCTTGCTCCTGAACGGAAAGCCCTCCGGTTTCTTCCGGGTTTTCAGGATTATCGTCATCACTACAAGCGGTAACACTCATGCCTATCATGGCGGTAAATGCCATGTAGAGCGGGAATTTCAAATACTTTTTCATTGTCTTACTTTTTTAATTGGTGTTTTGTTTGTATATTGTTTTTGATTTTACAAATTGAAGAAGCCGGAATAGGCTACTCCTAACGAAACGGCTGGTTCGTTATTGAACTTGCTTTTCAGGATGCCCAATGAATATTCCCCCTTCAATACGATGTCTTTCATCGGGTAATAGTTGACTCCAAAAGCGATGCGTTGGCGGCCGTATTCTTCATAATCGGTCACGGCATCTTCCGTCGTGTGCATGGAATCATAATACTCATAACGGCCGAAGAGGTAGAATTTGCGTCCTTTTTCTTGTTGTTTCTTGCCGAGCCAGCCGAACAGGTCATAGCCTACTTCTACTCCGGTAGAGATTGCCGATGTGGCTACAGGCCTTTTTTTCGCGGGCGAGTCATTAGAGAAACTTTGGTTATAGCGGGTAATCAATGCTGCGTCCGATAAGTGCCCGTAATCGAAGTTCCCTCGTGCCACCCAGTTATGGTCATTGTAGTGGAAATCGAATGAACCGATTAACACAGTACCTTTTACATCATCGTATATGGCATTGGTCGCTTTCTTCAATGTATTGCTGAAGGTGTTTCCCGCATATCCGCTTGCGGAGAGACGCAACCCTTTTACCGAATAATTATCTACACGCACGGCACCAGCCATGGCATTGGCTATCTTGAATTCGTAAGGGCTTCCTGCACCGCCTTTTATCCATTCTTTATCATTAAAGCGGTCGGAGTCGAGTCCCGGAAGCAACATGGCTTCATACCGCCAGTCTCCTGCACGTCCCCAAATGCTTAACCCGGTTTCATGCCACGTGCAAGGCATAATGGTGTTTTCGCCTTCCGGACGGTATACGCCAAAAAATTCGGTGGGGAGGTGATGGGCATTGGTCGCTCCGACAGGCACAACCATGTGTCCCAATTTGATGTTGAACTCCGGACAGAATGATTTTTGAATCCAGAATTGTTCGAGGGCGACTTCACCTCCGCGTTCCACTTCGCTTTCGTATTCACCCCCTTCATGTTCTTCTATTTCAACGGCGCTTTCCGTACCCCCATGCTCAAATTCGATTTCCATTCCCATCGACCATCCTTTGCCAAAATCATATCCTAACATCAGGACAACGTGAGGCAGGTCGAAACGTCCGTGTGTATCGTCTTTATAATCTTGCGGGCTATCATAGCGCAGGTAATTGTCGCTATAAAAATTCCGGCTATACACCGCCTCGCCATATCCTCCGATGGTGAAGCGTGATTTCTTCTTTTCTTTCTTGGGCGTTTCCGATGCGCTCATTACGGTGCTTTCCGCCTTGTCTTTACTTGCCTGCTCTGCCTCACCCGTAGCGAACGCGTGCGGGGCAAGCATTGCCAGGCAGAGCGAGAATAGGAGTTTCTTTGTTTTCATTTCTCTTTATCTTTTGTTGATTTTTAACTACCGCAAAGGTATGTCGCTTCCCGCAGTGCCGCAATACCTACTTTTAGGTAAAAAAAGATGTTAAATACCTACATGTAGGTATGGTTTTCGTATCTTTGTCGGTGTTTTTAATGAAATTGGTATGGAAGAACAACAATACCGCCTCGACGGCTTGACCATCAAAGAACATCTGCTCCAATTGGCGGAGCGGGGCAACAAAAAATTTACCGAAAGCCTGAATCCGGGCGTGGAACATATCTTGGGCATACGGTTGCCTGACTTGCGTAAACTGGCTGCACGTATCGTCAAAGACGATTGGGAGGCTTATCTCGACTCTGCCGATACCTATTATATGGAGGAGCGGATGCTGCAAGGCATGGTGTTGGGTTGCATCCGTCCCGATGCCGATGTGGAGGTATATCTGCATCGGGTCACCCGGTTTGTATGGAGCATTAATAGCTGGTCGGTGTGCGATACGTTCAAGTTCGGGGGAGGGAAACGGTTCATCGAGGCGAATAAGGACCGCCTTTGGGAATACCTGAAAACATGGATGCGTGCCGAGGGAGAGTACGAAATCCGTTTCGGCGTAGTGATGGCGATGAAGTATTTCATCGATGAGGAGCATATCGGTGAATTGCTCTCTCTGTACGACTCCATCCGTCACGAAGGTTATTACGTGCGGATGGCGGTGGCATGGGCATTGTCGGAATGCTTCGTGAAGTTCCCCGAACAAACCATGATGTGTCTGAAACAAAACTCTTTAGATAAGTTCACCTATAACAAGGCGTTGCAGAAGATAACCGAGTCGTACCGTGTGGATGCCGCCACAAAAGGCGTGATACGGGGAATGAAAAGGTAATTTATCACAAAGCTATAGTTTGGCTAAATAAACAAAGCTACATATTTTATGAGTTTCATCAGGTGGAAACTATCGTTTTACTATGTGGAAACTTTAGTTTCAGCTTGATGAAACTATGTGAAACTGCTGTTGCGCACGTACACAGTTGCTTATGTGTTCATTCATTCATGATGGTACGGGCTGTTGTTCAGGATGCTCATTGCCCGGTAGAGTTGCTCTGTGAAGATGAGGCGTATCATCTGGTGCGAGAAAGTCATCTTCGAGAGCGAAATCTTTTCTTGTGCCGCTCCGTATACGGCAGGCGAGAATCCGTAGGGACCGCCTATGATGAAAACCAGCCGCTTGACCGAGTGCATCTTCCGTTCTATCCAGGCGGCGAACTCGATGGAGCGGAATTCTTTGCCGTGCTCGTCAAGCAATACAGGCACATCGCCTGGCTGGAGGGCTTTCAGTATCAGTTCGCCTTCCTTCTCTTTTTGCTGTTCTTCGCTGAGGCTTTTGGTGTTCTTCAGTTCGGGGATGACTTCGATGTCGAACGGGATGTAATGCTTGATGCGCGTCACGTAGTCGCCGATAGCGGCAACGTAGTGTTTCTCTACCGTCTTGCCTACGACCAATAGGGTAAATTTCATATTCGTTAATCGGGTTTTAAATGTTTCCTTTTGCAAAGGTATGAATAAATCCGTACCTTTGCCGCAAAATGAACATATAAATAAAATTAAGGTATTATGGACGAAAAAATAGTTAAGGACTTAATCGACCGGTTGATCGATTTGTCGTTTGCGGAAGATATAGGCGATGGCGACCACACCACATTGTCGTGCATTCCGGCTGATGCGATGGGAAAATCGAAGTTATTGATTAAAGAAGAAGGCATTTTGGCTGGCATCGAAGTGGCGAAAGAAGTGTTCCGCCGTTTCGACCCGACCCTGCAGGTAGAAGTATTCATGAATGACGGCACACACGTGAAGCCGGGTGATGTACCGATGGTGGTATCGGGCAAGGTGCAGTCGCTTCTTCAGACCGAACGCCTGATGCTGAACATCATGCAGCGCATGAGCGGCATCGCTACGATGACCCATAAGTACGTGGAACGCCTGCAAGGCACGAACACCCGTGTGCTGGATACGCGCAAGACTACTCCGGGTATGCGCATCTTGGAGAAGATGGCGGTAAAAATCGGTGGGGGAGTGAATCACCGTATCGGCCTGTTCGATATGATTCTGCTGAAAGACAACCACGTGGACTTTGCGGGAGGTATTGATAAGGCCATCTTGCGGGCGAAAGAATATTGCAAGGAAAAGGGCAAGGACCTGAAGATAGAAATCGAGGTGCGCAACTTTGACGAACTGCAACAAGTGCTCGACTTGGGCG
>CASFRN010000045.1 GCA_949296855.1 uncultured Bacteroides sp.
GGCATTTACTGAAGAAAAAAAGTAAACACCGTCATAAATTAGTCGAACAAAAGCGGAATTTGTTCGACTAATATTAAAAAGCAAATTTGTTTATATGCTGATTTACAATATATTATAAAAACTTCATTGCTTCATATTATACAGCAACGAAATTCATCAAGCCAGTTACAGAACCATTTCCAATCACTTTTTTGTTCCCCGAACATTTTCACGTTTGCCGGTAAAAGCGTATCTTTGCCCCGGTTAATCAAACACATTATTTATATTTACGACATGGAAAATAAGTACATTACCGTATCATACCGTCTCTACGCTATGAACGGCGGAGAGAAAGAACTTATCGAAGAAGCGCCTGCGGCACATCCGTTCCAATTCATTTCAGGCATCGGCTATACACTGGACCGCTTTGAAAAAGAAATTACGGCTTTGGAAAAAGGAGATGATTTTAATTTCACCATTCCTTGTGCCGAGGCTTACGGAGAACGTGACGAGGACAATGTGCGTCAGGTTTCTAAAAAGATGTTCTGTGACGACAAAGGAAACTTTGACAGCGAAAACATCTTCCCCGGCAACATCATCATGCTGAATGACAACGAAGGACACCGCTTTTATGCCAACGTAGGCGAAATCACCGATGACAAAGTGGTCATCGACTTAAACCACCCTCATGCTGGTAAAGACCTGATATTCGAAGGGAAAGTCATCGAGATGCGTCCTGCTACCAACAAGGAAATAGAAGAAATAGTGACCGCCATGAGCGGCGGATGCGGCGGACATTGCGAAGGATGCGGAGGCGGATGCGGCGAAGAAGGCCACCATCACCACGGCGAAGACGGATGCTGCGGAGGCGGAGAATGCGGACATTGCCATTAATCGCTTAAGGCCATGGTTCTCATAGCCGACAGCGGAGCGACGAAAACCGACTGGCACTACGGCACCGGCGGTTCAGACCGTATATGGATACAAACCGAAGGGATTAACCCTTTCCATCAAACGGAAGCGTACATCCGGCATATCGTCGGAGAGCAATTGCTTCCACGGTTGGGAGAAACCTCACGCGCGTGTACCTTTATTTATTTTTACGGCGCAGGATGCCTGCCGTCGGCGGCATTGCGTGTAAGTGAAGCCTTGCGGCATTTCTTCCCTGAAGCGCACATTGAAGTGGAATCGGACCTGCTCGGAGCGGCACGCGCCTTGTGTCAACATAGGGCGGGCATCGCCTGTATACTGGGTACAGGCTCTAACTCGTGCCTATACGACGGGGAACGTATCACGCAAAACATTTCCCCATTAGGATACATTCTGGGCGATGAAGGGAGCGGCGCCTGCTTAGGAAAACATTTCGTGGCGGATTGCTTGAAAGGACAATTCCCCGCACGCTTGCGGGACGCTTTGTTAGAAGAATTGCATACGGACGTGGCGGGCATTATCGAGCGGGTCTACCGCCAGCCTCAAGCCAACCGCTTCCTGGCAAGCATCACGCCTTTCATCCACCGGCATAAAGACGAGGAAGAAGTGCACACGTTCCTGCTTCATCGTTTCGGCGAGTTTTTCCGGCGCAACGTGTTGCCTTATCCAAAACGTCTGCCCGTTTCGTTCACAGGCTCGGTGGCATGGCATTTCCGTACCGAAGTAGAAGAATCAGCCCGCTCTTGCGGACTTGCCACAGGCACTTTCCTGCAAAGCCCCATCGGGAAGTTGGCGGAATATCATAACTTATCCTGTTAAACAAAAGCAAAGAGGCTGTCTCAAAAAGAGAATTGCCCCTTTGCTTTTGTTATTTACAACACGACTCCCTTCTCAATCGTTGTCATTGTCCATATCAATGAGATTGAAGCTGGTATCGAAAGTCAGTTCCCAAAAGTTGGAAAGCTTCACTTCGTATTCATAGCGGTCTTTCTCGATTTTCAGCACCTTAGCTTCGGGATAGTTGCTCTTTACAAACTCCTGAATCTTAGCTGGAACTACGGCTTGCGGTACCGTCATGCGGCGGCAGCTCACTTCTTTCCAATTCCCTTTCTTGTCAAACTCTACCTTATCGCCGTTGATAAACACTACGTCGTAAGAAGAATCGAGGAACTCTTTCTCCATCTTCACAAAGGCTACTTTCGCATCGGAGAAATGCTGCTTGATAAAGGTCTGGGCAGCAGCCGGAAGCTGTTCGAAAGCAATCGGTTTGTCATTGTCCGCCATTGCCACTTGCATCGTAAATAAACTCACTAATAAAAACATCCACTTTTTCATAAGGCTTACTTTTTAAAGGGTTAATGATTCGTTTCGTTTAATTTTCTAATGCAAAGCAAAGCAACAAATCTGAAAGAAATTGGGAATCGGAAAGGATGGAACATCAATTAACATATTTTATAGCACACAGAGGACACAGATGAAGCAGGTTTTCACAGATTCTTAAAATAACATCTGTGGTCATCCGCAAAATCGGTGTCATCTGTGTGCCATTCAAGATTACTCTTGCGCATTCTTCTTCATCCGAAGCTCGTAAAGGTCGTTCCGCCGGTCGCGCAAGTTGCGTACGCTTCCGTATGTGTGAAGCTCATTCAACAAATCGAGATCGACATCCGAAACGAGAATCATTTCAGTATTCGGCGTAGCTTCGGCACGTTTGCCATCGGTAGGGAAAGCAAAATCGCAAGGAGTGAACACACCTGACTGGGCATACTGGATGTCCATGTTGTGCACACGGGGCAAGTTTCCCACACTTCCGGCTATCACCACAAAGCACTCGTTCTCGATGGCACGTGCCTGCGCACATACCCTGACACGCGAATATCCGTTCTGCGTATCGGTAAGGAAAGGCACGAAGAGGATTTGCATACCTTGGTCTGCCATGAGGCGGGAAAGTTCGGGAAACTCCACATCGTAGCAAATCAGCACACCGATTTTGGCGCAATCGGTATCAAAAGTACGCACCATCTTACCGCCGCTCAACCCCCAACTCTTCACCTCATCGGGAGTGACGTGAACTTTCTCGTACATCTCTACCGACCCATCCCGGCGACAGAGAAATCCCACATTATATAAGCTTCCGTCTTCCTTCACGTAAGGCATACTTCCGGTAATAATGTTAATGTTATAGCTAATAGCAAGCTCAATGAAACGGTCACGCACCTCCTCGGTATATTGTGCCAAGGCACGGATGGATTGCGCTTCGCCCATATCGTTGAACTTTGCCATCAGAGGCGCATTGAAATATTCGGGGAAAAGGACGAAATCACTTTTATAGCCCGACACGGCATCGACGAAGAACTCTACCTGTTCGAACACATCATCGAGAGTCTTGTAGGAACGCATCTGCCATTGTACTAGACCTACGCGCACCGTGGTCTTACGATCGACATACGAATCTGTAGGGGGCTGATAATAGATATTGTCCCACTGGAGGAGCGTGGCGCAATGGCGCGATTCCTCATCATTGGGCAAGTAATTGCGCATCACGCGGCGTACATGGAAATCGTTCGAGAGCTGGAAGGTAAGCACAGGGTCGTATATTTCGCGCAGACGCACCTTCTCGATGTATTCCTTAGGACGCATCGTGTCGGCATACTTGTAATAGTTAGGAATACGCCCGCCGAACATGATAGCTTTCAAGTTGAGCTTCTCGCAAAGCTCCTTGCGGTAATCGTACATACGGCGTGCTAATCGAAGCCCGCGGTATTCGGGATGAATGAACACCTCAATGCCGTAGAGGATGTTCCCGTTCGGGTTATGAGTGTTGAACGTTTCGTTTCCCGTCACTTTGGCATAAGTATGGTCACCCTTCACCATGTCGTAATCGACAATAATCGAGAGGGCGCACCCTACAATTTTGTCATCGGCTACGGTCACAATCTGCCCTTCGGGGAAAATGGCAATCAATTTCTTTATCTGGGCACGTGTCCAGAATACATCTTTGTCGGCATACACACGTGTGAACGATTGCGCCAACTGGTCGTAATCCTCCATACGGAGGTTACGGATTTCAATCTTGTTGATTTTATGTGTCTGTTCCATAAGTGTTTATAATTTGCTAATGTGCCAATACACAATGTGATAATAATTAGCACATTGACACATTAAATTCATTTGTTTCTCACTAAATAAAGCCGGTCGGTGATGCAAGCGGGAAGTTCTTCCTGATAGTGCGTCACCATGATGAGCGTCTTGTCCTTACGCTCGCAAAAAGCTTCGATGATGTCTTTCACCATTCTCCTATTATACAAGTCGAGTCCGTGGAGTGGTTCATCCAATATCAGCAGTTCGGGATCTTTTACGAAAGCACGCGCCAACAAGACCAAACGTTGCTCTCCGCTGGAAAGCTGAAGAAAACTACGGTCTTTCAAATCAAGAATGCCGAAGATATCCATCCACCATTCACATACTTTCCGCTCGGTTTCATTCGATTTCTTGTAAAGCCCGATGGAATCGTGCAAACCGCTCGCTACAATATCAATGGCTGGCAAATTCTTTAAATATGCCCGGTGCATTTCGGGACTGACATAGCCGATGTGTTTCTTGATTTCCCAAATGCTCTCCCCGCTCCCGCGCTTCCGCCCGAAAAGCGAAATATCACACGCATAGCTTTGGGGATTGTCGGCACATACAAGGCTGAGCAAGGTGGACTTCCCCGACCCATTGTCTCCGCTCAATGCCCATTTCTCTCCGCACCTTACCGTCCAATCCAAGTCTTTTAATATTGTACGCTCGCCGTAGCGGATGCTTACCTTACGAAGGTCAACAATATGTTCGGTGTGATACAGATTATCGGCATAAGGCAGGTTCAGAATGCGTTCACGCTTTTCTTCAGACAATACGTGAGAAGGAATTGCGGGACATGACGCCAAGTATTCCGAGAGCGTCATCTTAGTTCCGCAAGTGCGGCCGGATACCGGCACTACGTGGGTGATGAAGGAAGGAATATCATCCGATTTCGAGAGCACAAGGATGATTTGCAGGTCAGCCATTTCTGTCAATTTCTTCAAGAGCACTTGTAGCAAGTCGCGTGTCTTAGCATCCAGTCCGATGAAAGGATTGTCCATAATCAATACCCGCGGATGGCTCAAGAGAGTCTTAGTAAGCTGGAATTTCCGAAGCTCCCCACTCGAAAGCAGGATAATATGCTTGTCAAGCATCGCCTCTACCCCGAACAAGTCGAACAAAGTACGTTTCAAGGCTTCATCCTTGCACGGCGGAAGCAAATCGCGCACCACGGGCGTATCGTCCACATCGTGCGTGTTCCATCGTTGCTGATAATAATACGTAGCGTCCGAATCGCCATACGAATCACGAAAAGTGATGTACTTGATGTTGTCGGACACCATTTTCGATGCAGATGGAGAAAAATCATACTTCACCTCGTTCATCATCAGGAGCGGATAACGTCCCGTAAGGGTATCGACCAAAAGGCTTTTCCCTCCTCCGTTCGGTCCCACGATAGCAATGTGCTCGTCCGCTCCGAATTGCAAGTTAATGGATTCCCGCAAGCGGTATGCCGGATGCCGGGTTACACCATTTTCAATTGTAATGATATTTTGCATTGTTCTCTATTTTATATTTCATAATTCTGCAAAAAGGATATCCCCCTTTGAAATCAAGAGAGTTAGAAGAATTACCTCGTTTTCGGGTAATGAGTTGGCAACCGTTCCAATTGCCGTGGTCTGCATCGCTTTGCTTGTTCAAGTAACTCTTCGGATGCAAAGGTACAAAAAATATTCAGGCTGAAA
>CASFRN010000046.1 GCA_949296855.1 uncultured Bacteroides sp.
ACCAACGTGTCGCACGACTTCCGCACGCCGCTTACGCTGATAGCCGACCCGGTGGAGCAATTGGAAACATCCAAGAACCTGGACGAGCACGAACGTTTCCTGCTCCGCATCATCCATAAGAACGTGACGGTATTGCTCCGTCTGGTCAATCAGATACTCGACTTCCGCAAGTTCGAGAGCGGGAAGCTGAAGATGTATCTCTCGGAGTTCGACATCGCGAAGGAAATCAACGAGTGGACCGAAGCGTTCCGCACCTTGTCATATAAGAAACACGTGCATTTCAATGTCTCTGTAGCTCCGTCGGACAAGGTATATACGATGATAGCCGATGCCGAAAAGCTGGAGCGCATCACGTACAACCTGCTTTCGAACGCCTTTAAGTTTACGCCCGAAAACGGTCGGGTAGACCTCGCCCTTTCGCAATTCGAGCGGGACGGAGCGCAGTGGCTGCGTTATCAGGTATCGGATACAGGTGTGGGCATTTCCGCCGAACACGTCAAACATATCTTCGAAAGCTTCTATCAGATAGACGTGCATTATGCCGGTTCGGGCATCGGGCTGGCGTTGGTGAAAGCATTTGCCGAAATGCATAAAGGCACCGTCTCCGTGGATACCGCCAAGGGCAAAGGGACGATTTTCACTATCGAGATGCCGATGAAACAGGCGGGTACGCTTGCCGAAGGGGTGGAGAAGAATGCCATTATGGCGAACCTGAAAGAAGGGGCGGTGCTTTCTGCCGACCAGGAAACGGTGCAAACAGTATCGGAAGTGGCGGATGATAAGGATAAGGAGACGATTCTGGTGATAGACGACAACCAGGACGTGCGCGACTATGTGAAGATGCTGCTCGCCTCGCAATATACCGTCATCGAAGCCTCGAACGGGCAGGAAGGCTTGCAGCAGGCGATGAAATACGTGCCCGACGCCATTATCTGCGACGTGATGATGCCGGTGATGGACGGTATGGAGTGCTGCCGGCGGTTGAAGTCGGAAATGCAGACCTCGCATATTCCGGTGATGATGCTGACCGCTTACACGATGGATGAGCAAAAGATAAAAGGCTACGAATGCGGTGCCGACTCGTATATCTTGAAGCCGTTCAGTGCGCAATTGCTGCGTGCCCGTTTGCGCAACTTGATAGACAACCGCCACCGTTTGCAGAGTTTCTTTGCCGACCATGCCACGATAAAGAAAGAATCGGTCAGTGAAGTGGACAAAGGCTTTGTCGAAAAACTTCGTGCGTTGATAGAAAAGCATTTGGGCGATTCAGACCTTCGTGTAGACGATTTGGGCGAGAACCTCGGGCTGAGCCGCGTGCAGCTTTACCGCAAGGCAAAGGCATTGACGGGCTATTCGCCGAACGAGTTGCTCCGCATCGCGCGGCTCAAGCGTGCCGCATCCCTGTTGGCTTCTACCGATAAAACGATTGCCGAAATCACCTACGAGGTGGGCTTCAGTGCGCCTTCGTATTTCGCCAAGTGCTACAAAGACTATTTCGGCGAAAGCCCTACCGATTTCCTGAAACGGAAAGAAGGAAGTAAATGATGAATGAAAGCGCAGCGGGGTAAAATGGGTTTAGAGGTTAAAAACCAATGCTTTTCTTGTATCTTTGTGTCTTTGCGTTTAGTGGAAAGCATCCAATGCCCCTGTGCGCTTTATTGGAAAAATTGAATGTGCTATAAAAATAAAAGCGCAAAAATTTTTGTGTTTACAAGCAATCTATTATATTTGTGTGGAATTTTGGTGGAAAATGACGGAAGAAGACAAACGGCTACTTAATGCATTCGAAGGAAAGATGAGAAACCTGATGTATCTGTTCGAAGAACAGAAAAAGGAAATATTTTCACTTCGGCGGCTTCTATCAGAAAAAGAAGCTGAAATAGAACGCATTGAAAACAGCCGGAAAGAATTGGAGTCAAGATACGCCAATTTGAAAATGGCTCGCATCATCAGTATTAACGACGATGAGCTTCGTGATACGAAGAAAAGATTGGCGAGCCTTGTGCGTGAAGTCGACAAATGTATCGCTTTGCTGAATGAATAACCAAAAGGTGAACGAATCATGGAAGACGGCAAATTAAAAATTCATCTGCGGATTGACAACGAACTATATCCTTTGGTCATTGATAGGGAAAAGGAAGAATTATATAGGAAGGCTGCCAAGCAGATAGACTATAAACTAAACAAATATCGGAGTATGTACCCGGAGTTTAGCCCGATTAAGCATTGGGCGATGGCTGCATTAGAGCTTTCGTTTGAGAATGTGGCCATGAAAGACCGGAACGATACCCGCCCGTATGCGGAAAAGCTAAAGCAACTGTCCGATGATATAGACGGATGTATCCGTTCTGCGAATGCGGGCGGTGGATGACGGGAAAGAGTTTAGTGATATAATTGGCGAATAAGATTTTACGCACAATCGGAATGTCGGGACAAACGGCAGGACGGGTTGTGCGTTTTTTATTTATATACATTTTAAAAACTAAATTGTAATGTTGATAACAGTAATATCTACAGTCATCGCTTTTCTGATAGGGGGGGCGATTTCGTACGTCTTTTTCAAGCATGGCTTGAAGTCGCGCTACGACAAGATTATAAAGGAGGCGGAAACGGAAGCGGAAGTGATTAAGAAAAACAAGTTGCTCGAAGTGAAGGAAAAGTTCCTCAACAAGAAGGCTGAACTGGAAAAAGAAGTGGCGGCGCGGAACCAGAAGATTCAGCAGGTTGAAAACAAACTGAAACAACGTGAAATGGTATTGGGGCAGAAACACGAAGAACTGCAACGCAAACGCAACGAAACGGAAGCTATCCGCGAGAACCTTGACGCTCAATTGCAGGTTATCGACAAGAAAAAGGAAGAACTGGACGAGTTGCAATCGCAAGAGCGCAAGAAATTAGAGGCATTGTCCGGACTTTCGGCGGAAGAAGCGAAAGAACGTTTGGTGGAGTCGCTTAAGGAAGAGGCGAAGACACAGGCGCAATCTTACATCAACGACATTATGGACGATGCCAAGATGTCTGCCAACCGCGAAGCGAAGCGCATCGTCATCCAGACCATCCAGCGTGTCGCAACCGAAACGGCTATCGAAAATTCCGTGACGGTATTCCATATCGAATCCGATGAAATCAAAGGCCGCATCATCGGGCGTGAAGGAAGGAATATCCGTGCCCTCGAAGCTGCTACCGGAGTGGAAATCGTCGTGGATGATACTCCCGAAGCCATTGTCCTTTCAGCGTTCGACCCTGTCCGCCGCGAGATTGCACGCTTGGCGCTTCATCAGTTGGTGACTGACGGACGTATTCATCCGGCCCGCATCGAAGAGGTGGTGGCTAAAGTGAAGAAGCAAGTGGAGGACGAAATCATAGAAACCGGTAAACGTACCACTATCGACTTGGGTATCCACGGGTTGCACCCTGAATTGATCCGTATCATCGGAAAGATGAAATACCGTTCGTCGTACGGGCAAAACCTTTTGCAGCATGCACGTGAAACCGCCAATCTTTGCGCCGTCATGGCTTCCGAGTTGGGATTGAATCCCAAGAAAGCGAAACGTGCGGGCTTATTGCACGACATAGGCAAGGTGCCCGATGAAGAGCCGGAGTTGCCCCATGCGCTGTTGGGCATGAAGCTGGCGGAGAAATACAAGGAAAAGCCTGACATCTGCAATGCCATCGGCGCACACCACGACGAAATAGAAATGACCAGCCTTCTGGCGCCTATCGTACAGGTATGTGACGCCATTTCCGGTGCCCGTCCAGGAGCCCGCCGCGAAATCGTAGAAGCTTATATCAAACGTCTGAACGATTTGGAACAACTTGCCATGTCTTACCCAGGCGTTACCAAAACATACGCCATTCAGGCGGGGCGTGAGCTTCGTGTTATCGTAGGTGCCGACAAGATAGACGATAAGCAGACCGAAAGTCTGTCCGCCGAGATAGCCAAGAAGATTCAAGACGAAATGACCTATCCGGGGCAAGTGAAGATTACGGTTATCCGTGAGACCCGTGCCGTAAGTTTCGCTAAGTAAGCGGTCATTTCATCTGTCTTTATCGTCAATGAGGAATAAAGGGGGATTCGATTGCTCCTTTATTCCTCATTTTTATTCAGAGCGATGCTCAGGAAGCGCAAAGCTCCTCGCTTGCTTGTCTGTTAAGCATAACTGCTTTTGGGGTAAGATTATTAATCTTATGGCGTGAAGGTTATTAATCTTGCGGCATGAAGATTATTAATCTTGCAGCTTGTTCATTACTTTTTCCGCGCACATCCATCCTTCCTCATAAAGTGCGGTAAGCTTTTTAATGTCTTTCTCTATCCGGTTTACGCGGACGGGAGCTTCGGGGCGGATAGCGATGATGCGTCCTTCGTCTTCCAGCCGTTCTACCATCGCTAATTGTTCGTTATACGCTTGGCAACGTCTGCTTAATACGGCGCGTAGGCGAGGGTAGCGGCTATAGATGATGCGGGGGATACGGATGTCTTTTTCTGTTTTCCGGTATCCGCGGTTGCGTGTAAGCACTACGACGTTCTTTTCATAGCCTTGGCTGACGGCGCGTTCTACGGGGATGGAATCGACGATTCCTCCGTCCAGCATGGGCCGTCCGTCCACCCATGTGATGGGACAAACGTAGGGCAAGCTGCTCGAAGCTTTTACTATTGCCAGTAAGCGCTCTTTATCGTGTTTCTCTTCTAGATAACAGGCACGTCCCGTTACGCAATTGGTGGTGACCATTTCGAACCGGGCAGGGTTGCTGAAATAGGCGCCGTAATCGAAAGGCAATATCTTTTCGGGGAATTCTTTGTAGAGCAAATGCTGGTCGAGGATGCTGTGCTGGAACCATAAGTATTTCAATCCGATGTAATGGTATTTCGCCAACATTTCGATGTTGCTGAATCTTGCGCGTCCTTGTTGGCGCGACATATACGAAAGCCCGTTGCACGCTCCGGCCGAGACACCGACCGCATACGGGAATTCGATGCCCTTTTCCATAAAATAATCAAGCACTCCGCAGGTGAATACTCCCCGCATGCCTCCGCCTTCTAATACCAATCCGGTCTGTTTCATTTTGTGTAGCTTAATCTTATTGTCTTGTAAACTGATACCTTGTTGTCTTTGCGTTTAACAAAGATACATTTTTTATGGATAGAAACGTACACTTCTCGTTTAAATTTCCTACTTTTGCAACACTTAATACAAAGTTGTTACTAAAACCGTTACAATTATGTTTGATTCATCTGTATATAGCAACCGCCGCAAGGCGTTGCGGGATAAAGTCAGCAATGGCATTATCCTGATATTGGGCAATAACGAAGCCCCTGCCAATTATCCGGACAATACCTATAAGTTCCGGCAGGACAGTTCGTTCCTCTATTTCTTCGGGCATGCGCATCCGGGCTATGCGGGTATTCTCGACGTGGATGCCGGTGAAGATTATTTTTTCGGCGATGATGTGACCATGGACGATATCATCTGGATGGGGCCGCAACCCAGCGTGAAGGAATTGGCGGGGCAGGTAGGGGTGAAGAAAAGTTTTCCCTTCGCTAAGCTGAAGGAGATGGTAGGCAAAGCCATATCGCAACGCCGCAAGATTCATTTCCTTCCTCCTTACCGCTACGATAACATGATGCTTTTGGAGGAACTGACCGGCATCCGTGCCTCGCTTGTCAAGGAACACAGCTCGCTGGAGTTGATAAAGGCGGTGGTGAGTCTGCGTTCGGTAAAGGAACCGTGTGAGATAGCGGAGATAGACAAGGCGTGCGACATTGGATATGAGATGCACACGGCCGCTATGCGCCTTTGCAAGCCGGGCGTGAGCGAGCGGTATATTGCGGGCGTGCTTGACGGCATTGCGGCATCGTATGGGAATATGGTGTCTTTTCCTACCATCTTGAGCCAGAACGGGCAGACTTTGCACAATCATGACCATAGCCAAATCCTGCAGGCCGGCCGGTTGATGCTGACCGATGCCGGAGCGGAAAGTGTGACCAATTATTGTTCGGACCATACACGTACCGTCCCTGTAGGAGGCAGGTTCACTAGCCGCCAGCGTGATGTGTATAACATCGTATTGGCATGCCACGACCGTGCGTTGGAACTGGCACGTCCTGGGGTGACTTATAAGTCGGTTCATCTGGAAGCGTGCAAGGTATTGGCACAAGGGTTGAAAGACTTGGGGTTGATGAAAGGCAATGTGGATGATGCCGTAGAAGCCGGAGCGCACGCCATGTTCATGCCTCACGGACTGGGACACATGATGGGCATTGATGTACACGATATGGAAGATTTGGGACAATGCTACGTGGGCTATGATGATGAAGTCCGTCCGTCCGACCAGTTCGGCTTGGCTTCCCTGCGTATGGGACGCCGCTTGCAAGAAGGATTTGTCATTACCGATGAGCCGGGTTGTTATTTCATCCCCGACCTGATAGACAAATGGCGTGCGGAGAAGATGCACGCCGATTTCTTGGATTTCGATGCCATAGACTGTTATAAGGATTTCGGAGGCATCCGTCTGGAAGACGACATCTTGATTATCTCCGGCGGGTCTCGCTTCACCGGCAAGAAACATATCCCGATAACCATAGAGGAAGTGGAAAATATAATGAATAATTAATAATGAACAGTTAATAGTGAATAGTACTCTTCGTTATTAACTATTCATTATTAACTATTAATTTAAACGACATGAACAAACTTATCGCTATTTTGGCTTTGGGCGTTTGCTTCGGAAGTGTTTCCGCGAAAAGCCCGAAAAAAGACAAGGCTTCGGAAGAAGGATTTGTCTTTACTACCGTGAAAGAAAACCCGATTACCTCTGTCAAAGACCAGAACCGTTCGAGCACTTGTTGGGCGTTTTCTACCCTTGGCTTCTTGGAAGCGGAATTGCTTCATGCGGGGAAAGGGGAATTCGACCTGTCTGAAATGTTCGTCGTACACCATACCATGCAAGACCGTGCGGTGAACTACGTGCGTTATCATGGAGACGCTTCGTTCGGCCCGGGCGGAAGTTTTGAGGATATTGTGTATTGTTATGAGAATTATGGCATGGTGCCGCAAGACGCCATGCCGGGCATCATGTACGGCGATTCGCTTCCGGTGCATAACGAGCTGGATGCCGTAGCCGAAGGGTATGTGAACGCCATCGCTAAAGGTAAGCTGGCCAAGCTGACTCCGGTATGGAAGAACGGCGTGCGCGCCATTTACGACACTTACTTAGGCGAATGTCCGGAGCAATTCACGTATAAAGGAAAGACTTACACTCCGCGCACTTTTGCCGACGAGGCTTTGGGCTTGAACATGGACGATTATGTATCGTTGACTTCGTTCACACACCATCCGTTCTATACCCAGTTCAGCATCGAAGTGCAAGACAACTGGCGCAATGCGCTTTCATACAACCTGCCTATCGATGAACTCATGGCGGTGATGGAGAATGCCATCAACACCGGTTATACTTTCGCGTGGGGAGCCGACGTGAGCGAGCAGGGATTTACACGCGACGGGATTGCCGTATATCCTGATGCCGGAAAAGGTGCGGAACTGACCGGCTCGGATATGGCGCATTGGTTGGGCTTAAGCCAAGCCGACAAACGCAAGGAATTGACTTCGAAGCCGCTTCCGGAAATCACCGTGACCCAGGAAATGCGACAAACTGCGTTCGATAATTGGGAAACCACCGATGACCACGGCATGCTGGTCTACGGTATCGCCAAGGACCAGAACGGCAAAGAGTATTTCATGGTGAAGAATTCATGGGGCGCTTCGGGCAAGTACAAAGGTATCTGGTATGCGTCGAAAGCTTTCGCGGCATATAAGACGCTGAACATCTTGGTGAACAAGAAAGCCATTCCGGCAGACATCGCCAAGAAGTTAGGATTGTAATTTAATAAGGAGTTAAAGGAGTTAGAGGAAGTTATGCTCGCTTTGCTCGCAGGAGTTAACAGCCAATACTTCTGTTTATAAATTTCCTGTTTGGAAAATAATGCAAAACTATTGTCCTCTATAACTCCTGCCGAAGGCATAACTCCTTCTAACTTCTTTAACTCCCCCAAAAAAACAATATTTCGCCTGGCCCTTGAAAATAATTCGGGGAATCAGGCGATTTTTCTTTCTTTTTTCCTAACTTTACAAGTTGAACGGCCGGGCACGTTTTGAAAACGTTTGGATTGCCCTGCCGCATTGGCTTGGAAAAGAAAGAAAAAAACATATAAATGAACTACAAATGGAACTATCGACCTCCTACACAAGAAGAACGGGAAGCAGCTAAGGCTTTGGCTAAAGAGATAGGAATCAGCCCTATCCTATGCCGCTTGTTGCTGGAGCGGGGAATCACTTCCGCCGCCGAAGCCAAGCGTTTCTTCCGCCCGCAACTGAGCGAACTGCACGACCCGTTCCTCATGAAAGACATGAGCGTAGCCGTGGAGCGTCTCAACAAAGCCATGGGACGGAAAGAGCGCGTGATGGTGTATGGAGATTATGACGTGGACGGCACAACCGCCGTTGCGTTGGTTTATAAATTCCTTCAACAGTTCTATTCGAACATCGATTACTATATCCCCGACCGGTATGACGAAGGATATGGCGTATCGAAGAAGGGAGTGGATTATGCGTACGAGACAGGCGTAAAGTTGGTTATCGTGCTGGATTGCGGCATCAAGGCGGTAGAGGAAATCGCGTATGCCAAAGAGAAAGGCATCGACTTCATCATTTGCGACCATCACGTGCCCGATGAGGTATTGCCTCCCGCTGCGGCTATCCTGAACCCCAAGCGGCACGACGCCACCTATCCGTATAGCCATCTGTCGGGATGTGGCGTGGGCTTTAAGTTCATGCAGGCGTTTGCTTTGGATAACGGGATCGAGTTCCATCATCTGACCCCTCTTCTCGATTTGGTGGCGGTGAGCATCGCTTCCGACATTGTGCCTATCATGGGCGAAAACCGGGTGCTGGCTTATCACGGGTTGAAGCAGCTGAACACCAATCCCAGCGTGGGTCTGAAAGCCATTATCGACGTGTGCGGGCTTGCGGAAAGAGAATTGAACATGAGTGATATCATCTTCAAGATAGGCCCCCGTATCAATGCGTCGGGACGTGTCCAGAGCGGGAAAGAGGCCGTAGACCTGCTTATCGAAAAAGATTTTCCGGAGGCCCTGCAAAAAGCCCGCCTGATAAACCAGTACAACGAGGCGCGCAAAGACTTGGATAAGAGCATGACCGAAGAGGCGAACAAGATAGTGGACCAGTTGGAAAATCTTCTGCAACGCCGCTCGATAGTCATTTATAACGACGCGTGGCATAAGGGCGTGATAGGCATTGTGGCTTCCCGCCTGACGGAGATATACTATCGTCCGGCGGTGGTGTTGACCCGTACCAACGACCTCGCTACAGGCTCGGCGCGTTCGGTGTCGGGCTTCGATGTGTATAAGGCCATCGAGCATTGCCGTGACTTGCTGGAAAACTTCGGAGGGCATACGTATGCCGCGGGACTTTCAATGAAGGTGGAAAATGTGCCCGAGTTCGCCCGCCGTTTCGAGGAGTACGTGACGAGTCATATCTTGCCCGAACAGACTTGTGCCACCATTGATATCGACGCACGGTTGGACTTCCGGGACATCACATCGAAGTTCTTCTTCGACCTGAAGAAATTCAATCCCTTCGGGCCGGAGAACCTGAAGCCCGTATTCTGCACGATGAACGTCTTCGATTATGGGACGAGCAAGGTAGTGGGGCGAGACCAGGAACACATCAAGCTGGAACTGGTAGACAACAAGTCGAACAACGTGATGAACGGCATCGCTTTCGGGCAAAGCTCGCAGGTACGTTTCATCAAGACCAAACAATCGTTCAACATCTGTTACACCATCGAGGAGAATACCCATAAGCGCGGGGATATCCAGTTGCAAATAGAAGACATCAAGCCGAGCAGGCATGACCGGTTATAAAAACATATTGAAGCAATACTGGGGATATGAGAGCTTCCGGGGCATTCAGGAAGAAATCATCGCCAGTATCGGCGAGGGGCGCGACACATTGGGGCTGATGCCTACGGGCGGAGGAAAATCCATTACCTTCCAAGTGCCTGCCCTTGCCCAGCCGGGCTTGTGCCTGGTCATCACTCCGCTGATTGCCCTGATGAAAGACCAAGTGCAGAACTTGCGCCGGCGGGGCATCAAAGCCATAGCGGTCTATTCGGGCATGACGCGCGAAGAAATCATCGTGGCGTTGGAAAATTGCATCTTCGGCGATTATAAATTCCTTTACATCTCTCCCGAACGGCTCGGCACCGAGATTTTCCAAGCCAAACTCCGGAGCATGAACGTGAGCATGATTACGGTGGACGAGTCGCACTGCATCTCGCAATGGGGATATGATTTCCGTCCGGCTTACCTTAAGATAGCCGATGTCCGCAAGCTCCTCCCCGGTGTCCCCGTACTTGCCCTGACCGCTACCGCCACTCCCGAAGTGGTGAAAGACATTCAGGCGCGCCTCGCTTTCCGTCAAGAGAACGTGTTCCGCATGAGCTTCGAGCGGAAAAACCTTGCCTATATAGTCAGGCGCACCGAGGACAAGGCGGGAGAGCTGATTCATATCCTGACCCAAGTGCCCGGCTCCGCCATCGTGTACACACGCAACCGCAAACGCACCAAGGAAGTATCGCTTTTCCTGAACCAGCACGGAATCAGTGCCATCTTCTATCATGCCGGGCTAAACAATGACATCAAAGACCAGCGCCAAAAAGGTTGGCAAGACGGGACGTTCCGGGTGATGGTAGCCACCAACGCGTTCGGCATGGGCATCGACAAGCCCGATGTGCGCTTGGTGATTCACATCGATTTTCCCGATTCGCCCGAAGCTTATTTCCAGGAAGCCGGACGTGCCGGACGCGACGGGCAGAAAGCATACGCCGTACTCCTTTATGCGCAGAGCGACAAAACCGTTTTGAAGAAACGCATTGGCGATACGTTCCCCGAAAAAGACTATATCCGCCAAGTGTACGAACACATCAATTATTATTATCAGATGGCGATGGGCGATGGAAGGGGATGTACGTTCGCTTTCAACATCGATGAATTTTGCCAGAATTTCAAGCATTTCCCCGTGCGGGTAGACAGTGCCCTGAAAATCCTCACCCGTGCCGGATATTTGGAATATACCGATGAGCAGGACAACGCTTCCCGCCTTATCTTTACCCTCCGGCGGGATGAATTATACCGCATCGATGAGCGCAATCCCGATACCGAAAACCTGATTCGCATCATCTTGCGTTCCTATACAGGCGTGTTCAGCGATTATGCTTACATCAACGAAGATACGCTTGCCTTGCGGAGCGGGCTTACCCGCCAGCAGGTGTACGACACGCTTATCCTCCTTACCAAACGGCATATTCTCCATTACATACCGGGCAAGAAGACACCTTATATTATCTATACGCGCGAAAGGCAAGAGGCAAGCCGCATCGTGTTAAGTAAGGAGGTGTACGAAGACCGGAAAGAGAGTTACGAGCGACGTGTCGAAGCCATGCTCGACTATGCCGGACGCGAAGGACGGTGCCGGAGCCGCATGTTGCTGGAGTATTTCGGAGAACGCAACGAACACAATTGCGGGCAATGCGACGTATGCCTGAACAAGCATGCTTCGGGATTAAGGCAAGGCGAGTTCGAAGACATTGAGCAGGGTGTCCTGACGTTATTGGTGGAAGCTCCGCGCACCGCGCAAGAAGTGGTCTATGCCCTTTCTTCCGATGAAGGCAAAATCCTTCAAGCGCTTTCTTTCCTGATGTCGGAAGAGAAGATTGTGCAAAAAGAAGGCAAATTGTACCCGTGCGGATGAACCATATTGTTTCCCCTGTTGTTTAATCTTAAAAATTTACAGATATGAAAACCCGAACCTTTATTTTATCATTGACATTAGCCGGAATGCTCGCCGCATCGCTCCCGGCAAACGCTTGCACAGGAATCACCCTGAACAGCAAAGACAGCACTACGATTGTAGCACGGACTATCGAATGGGGAGGAAGCGACCTGAATAGCCAATACGTCATCGTGCCGCGCGGCTATACGATGCGTTCGTACACTCCCGACGGAAGCGAAGGAATGCAGTTCACTTCCCGGTACGGCTATGTGGGGCTTGCCGTAGAACAGAAAGAGTTCATCGCCGAGGGCATCAACGAAGCGGGGCTTTCGGCTGGCTTGTTCTATTTCCCCAACTACGGGCAATACGAAGCCTACGACGCGGAGAAAAAAGACACCAGCATCGCCGACCTGCAATTGGTTTCGTGGATATTGGGCAAATGCGCCACGATAGACGAAGCGATAGAGAGCGTGAAGCAAGTACACATCGTCCGCATCGACCCGCGCGCCTCTACCGTACACTGGCGTTTTACCGACTCTGCCGGCAGACAAGTGGTCTTGGAGATTATCGGAGGAGAACCGAAGTTCTACGAAAACAAGTTAGGTGTGCTGACCAATTCCCCCGGATTCGAATGGCAGCTGACCAACCTCAATAATTATGTCAACCTCTATCCGGGCTCGGCGCCAACCCAATCGTTAGGCAATGTCCGGTTGGCTTCTTTTGGTGCCGGAAGCGGATTCTTGGGGCTTCCGGGCGATGTCACCCCTCCTTCGCGCTTCGTCCGTGCCGCTTTCTATCAAGCTACGGCTCCCCGTCAGGACGATGCCGAAAAGACCGTGCTCCAAGCCTTTCAGATACTGAACAACTTCGATATTCCGGTTGGTATCGAGTTTGCCGATGGGAAAGTGCCCGCCGACATTCCCAGCGCCACTCAATGGACTTCCGCCACCGACATGAAGCACCGCATCATCTATTTCCGCACCATGTACAATAGCGAGATACGCGCCATCCGCCTCGACGGGATAGACTTTTCGGAAACGGCCTATCAGGCGGTGCCGTTAGACGAAGTGAAGCGGCACCCCGTCCGGATAATTTCTGTTCGGTAAGTTTTTTCAGGGTACTTCCATGTTCCACACTCGCTCGCACAGGTTCAAGTAATCTTGTTCGGGACGAGTGCCGAATGCCAAGGCGTAGAAAGATGTTCCCTTGCGTTTGAGATGCGCTACCTGACTCATTAGCCTGTCAGAGGCAGGGGGCATCTCGAAATCGGAAATCATTACTATGTCTGAACCATGCCAGCCGTTTTGAGTTGTCATCCGTACGGCTTCGTCTACCGCTTCTTCCATATTGGTACCGCCACCGAATCGCTGGTTGAGGAATTCCACCAACATGGGTAAGTCGGTGTACAGGTCATTTATCAGCAAGTGGGAAGTTTCTTCCGAGAAATTGATGACGTAACATTTGCGGTGTGTGGTTTCCGTCAGTTTGGCTATGGCCAATAACGCCGATTTTGCCAGTTGCTCCCGTTTGCCTTCCATTGACCCTGATGTATCCAGGCAAACCACGAAAGGTCCTTGTCCGCTTACTTTCTTTTTCCCTTTCTGTAGGGTTGAACAGTCTTCTTGTGAACGGCTATCAAATACTTGCAAGCGTTTTTCCACATACCGTTGCATAAACACCGGGCGAAGACGCTCTTCTGCAAGATAACAATATTCTATGGGGAGCAAGTGGTTCAGGTCATTCCCAAGGGTGATGCCTTCGATATCGCTCTGCGTGGAGTGCCGGACGAATTGCTCTTTTGCTATGCCCGATAAAGAGTCAAAGCGCTTCTCGCCTTGGCTTCGTTTGCCCAATACACGCACCAGTTCGCGGAGGTGTCTGTTCTCTTCCATCGCTTTTTCGTAAGGTACTGCTTGGCGGTATAGTTCCGGATGATTGAAAAGCAACCATTTGATGCGTGAACCTATCAGATTGGATGCTGTTTTCATCCCTTTATCTGGGTTGAGCAATATGAAGTCTTCACACAACGAAGCAATGTGGCGGTACTGGTAATTAAACTCTTTGGCGGTCAGGAGGTTGTGCCATTTGTCTAAGAAGAGTTCTTTCACCGCTTTTTGCTCCGTGCCCTGTCTTGCGGTCTGTTCCATACGCTCTATATAATAAGGTAAATTCAGCTCTGCCAGCACGTAACGTTTTCGGAAAGCCGTTTGCGTCTGCCGGAGAAAGGGCAGGAAATCACTTGTCGGTAGCAGTTCGGCATCATAGAAATGTTCCCATTCGGGCGTATAACGCGAATAAAACTCCTGAAGCGAAGGGGAAGTCTTCCGGTAATAATCCCAAACGGCACTTTCCAGTTCGGCGGGCAACATCACACGCTCTTGCAATGCTTCCTGCATCCGTGCGAAACAACGTCGGCGGAGTTCATCCAAATAGATTGCCTTCAGTTCCTTCAGACGGATATTCCTCGTTCTCTTTCCGGTACGCATGACGTAATTCATTTAGTTCGTTTCGACAGTAAGCCACCGTTGTTTGTTGGTGTTTCAGCATTTCTTCCAGCGCTTTCCGCTCTTCAGTGTTCAGGAAAAGATGGTGTTCGGCATATGTCTTTTCTGTTTCGTAGAACGACTGGCATCCATCTTCCACACGGCTCACTAGTTCTTCCGCTTTTTGAAAGTGTTCTTCTATCAATTCTTCCGCGTTTTTTCCGGCTGAAGGAGGAAGCGGTAAGCAGTCGGGGACACACACCAGCGGGTATTCGTAATCGTTGATGAATACCGAACGTTTGCCCTTGCGTAGGGAATAAATCTTATTTTGAGGTACTTTACCGCGCATCGACAAGTCGTAGCGTTTTAAAATGAAGCATTTACTTTTATACTTGTCTTTGTGCAGGTAAAATAATTTTCCGGTTCGGTCGAGTGCTTGGTAATCGGAAGCGAAAAGCAGCAGCCGTTCTGCCATCCGTACCTTGTCTATTTGGTAATAATACAAATCGATGATTTTCAATGCAGGATCTTGATTTTCATTCAGGGCGGCGGTTGTCGAAAGTTCGTCTTTCAATGCTTGTATTTCTTGGCGCACTCCTTGCACGTTCAGCAAATAGCCTTCCGCACTTTGGCGTACGGCGGACAAGACCATTTCGTTTACAGTGTCGACTTGCGGAAGGCTGTCCCATAAGCCATATGCCAATAAAAGACAATCACTCAGGCGTATTGTGTCCTCTCCGTTCAGGAAAGCCGAAGTCCGAAGTAGTTTAATCAGCTTTTTCCATCGTCGGTCTGATACATAAAGCAAGTGTTCGCCCGACTCTGCGTTCTGTATCGTGCGGTTGTAGTCTTCTATCTTTTCCTTCAGCAGGTGGATGACTTCGAAAATGGAATAATGGATTTTTACTCCGTTTATCTGTCTTTGCCAAATATTATACTCTTCTTCAGTTATTTGAAGCTCTTCAGTTATTCTTGGTTCTGTATCATCGACAGAAGCAATCATGCGGTCGAAATCTGCCAGGTCGGTGATGCCCGTCACCCATAAGCGGAGCAAGAAGCGGTCCCATAAAGCTTCCAATCCCTGCCCTGCGGCAGGCAGTTCATTCGATGCAGCTATCAGCCCTTTCAATGGTATTTGTACCGTAAATTTTCCGTTCCGGTAGATTTTTTCGTTGATGACAGTCAGCAAGGCGTTTTGGATGGCAGGTCCTGCCTTCCATATTTCGTCCAAGAAAACCACATCGGCTGTAGGTAGATAGCCTTCTGTTTGCCGTTCGTAGGTATCGTTGTCTTTCAGTTTTGAAATAGATACAGGTCCGAATATTTCATCGGGCGTGCTGAAACGTGACATCAGGTAATCGAACGAACTCCCGTTGCGGAAGGCAAGTTTGAGCCGGCGTGCCACCATACTCTTCGCCACTCCTGGAGGTCCGAGCAGAAAAATGCTTTCGCCCGCAATTGCTGAGAGTAACGAAAGGGCAATGACGTGTTCTTTACCGTAAACCCGTTCGTTCATCCGCTCCAGTAAATTGTGTATCCGTTGTTTTAATTCATTCATATTTGTTAATGCTTTTTCATTTGTGCGATTATCCGGTAAGTCTGCAACGCTACCGAGAGGAATATCAGTCCCAGCCCGGCGTAGAAGCTGAAGTTCAGGTCTTTCGCCTCGCCGAAAATCAGCATTGCCAAGATGATGCTGTAGATAGGCTCCAGGTTGTAAGTCAGGTTGAACGTGAAGGCGGAGACTTTCTTCAGCACTTGTATCTGCAAGATGTAGAGGCACACCGTGCACAGCGAAGCAAGCACTAACAGGCTGCCCCAGTCGGCTGCCGAGGGCACGATGGTGTCCGCGGGGAAGAAATGCAGGTAGAAAGGCAAGAGCAGGCTCAGCCCCACGAAACCGCCTCCCATCTCGTAAAGCAGCACCGTGCCCGACGGATAATCCGAAGCCACGCGCTTGTTGCAGATGGTGAAGAGCGAAGCCAGTGCCGACGAAAGGACGCCCATCAGGATGCCTGTGCGGTAGCGGGTGTCGAAGTGGAAGATGAGCACGATGCCCGCCACCCCAATAAGGCTGAACAAGATTTCCCCAATCGAAATCCGGCGGCGGTTGATGAGCGGGTCGAACAAGGCGGTGAAGAAGCTCATCAGCGAGAGGCACACCACGCCGATAGACACGTTCGACGCCTTGATGCTTCCGTAAAAGAACAGCCAGTGCATCGCCAGCAGCACTCCCGTCGACGCGATTTTCACCACGTCTGTCCGCTGCACCTTCCTGATTTTGTTCAATACGAATAACACCGCATAAAACATCAGCGTGGCAAGCAGCAGCCTGTACCACACCAGCAGTCCCTCGCCCAGCGTAATCAACCGCCCGAACACGCCCGTTCCTCCCGCTATCAGCACCGAGAGGTGAAGTTTGAGTAAAGCCTCTTTCATCGTCTTGTTTCGTAAATGATTTTAAATGCCGTTATAATTATCCCATCTCCATCTAAGATATTCTTTGTTCACATAGTCCGGGATAAAGATTTTAGGCGGAATTGAAGCTCCATACGACCATCGGGCTTTATCCGATAAAAAAACATTTCCTTCTTCCGAAATGCGAAGATGCCCAGAGTCGAATAAATAATGGATATCCATTCGCATAGCTACTCCATTTTCTTTTGTATCAGCACCATGGTATTTATAAGGTATGATATGAGCCGCTTCCAAGACTTCCGGCATACTGACATTTGTGATGATACATCTCTTGCAAGCGTCTAGGACGGCTTTCCTGAATTTAGCTTGATTAGGTCTCCGTTGGGATCGAACCATCTTCCGCTCTGTATCAAAAGCTAGTTCTGTATTGATTATACTATGATGGGATTTTATTATTTCACGAATTTCATAATCTATTTCTGTATTGTAATGATATTCTTCATCATTACGGGTCGTTTTTTCTTTTTTTATCAAATATCCGTAATTAGACAAGAACAGTAAGAACTCTCTTGCTATTCGAAAATCATTAGCTTCAGGACAACAATTAGGCCATGACGCCACATCTAATTCTCCTAACCGGTATTTAAGGATATAATTGACGTAAGTTTCTGTTTTTCTGTCAGGAGCTCCGGATAGCGGAATTATAATTTTCACCAATTCGTTTGTTGTCACATATCCTTGATCATTATCTTGTCTTTTCAAATGACAGACTATTGCCAATATTAGTTTTAAAGGATAGATTTCTAATTTAGCATCTTTCCATTTGGAACATTCCGCTTCTGATTGGATTACTGGGTTAGGGAGCTTGAAAGATATAATGGTTTCGGCAGAAAATTCTGTTTGGGATATTTGATGGTTAGCCACTTTTCGCCCAAAATCCGTCAAGGTGATTATTCCTCCTGTTTTATATGGAGGAATCAAATTCAAAGCTTTCCAATATTGTCCTGAATTTCGGATGATATTCCTTTCACCTGTTCTACGATGTAAATCAACATTCACTCCTGTACCGACTAAGTCATCAGACAAACCTATCAATTCTTTTGCAAATTCATCTGAACTGTATTTGTACCGGCCCTCCAGTTTTGCCATACGAAACAATACTCCTAGTAATACAACAGGATCGTTAATGCCTTCTGTGCATTGAACGCTTGCCCATTTCCATTTGAATCCAAAAAAGGGGAGTTTAGGTATATAAATCATGCTAGTTGTTGAATTGTTTTGCTATATGATACGCTAACATAACGGGGACTGCATTCCCAATTTGTCTGTATACAGAAGAATTCGTCCCTATAAATTTGAAATTGGCAGGGAAGCTTTGAAGTGTTGCCAATTCTCTGCAAGTCATCCTGCGCAGTCCGTTTGGATGAGGAAGAATAACGACGCCTCCACGGTCATCTCCTCGCGCTGTTATAGTGGGAGCCGGTTTATTATAATCTATAGGCCGATGTCCTATGTAACCGTTGAATGACAATTTGTATTTAGAGTACGTATGGTTTAGCATTTCATTAGGTTGATCCGGATCAGGCAAGCTTCCTATCACTTCACCGACAGAAACCCATAAGCGCTTTCCGTCTGCAGGTAATTTAGTATGTGTTGGTTCTGGATAAATATAATTGAAATCCACATCATTCCGCACTCCGACAATAATTACCCTTTCTCTTGTTTGGGGAACGCCATAATTTGCGGCATTAAGTACTTTGAATTGCACTTTATAACTCAGGGAAGAAAAATCTTCAAGAATTTTCCTGAAAGATTCACCTTTGTTCAGCGATAAGATGCCTTTCACGTTTTCCGCTACGAAAAATTTAGGACGCTTGTCGCGGATGACACGTAACAACTCCTTATACAATACATTCCGCTCGTCTTCGCTATGTCTTTTGGTGTTTGCTACAGAAAATCCTTGGCAAGGAAATCCGCCAATAACCATATCGCAGTCTGGTATTTCTGACGAGGGTATTTCCCTTATGTCTTTTTCAACGATATGATTGCCTATATTATACCTATAAGTAGCTACCGCATCCTTATACAAATCATTGGCCCAAATGATTTTATGTCCAGCTAAAATAAAACCTAAATCCAATCCTCCGGCACCGCTGAATAAAGAAACTACTTCCATATTTTTTATAATGATATTATTTTTTCAATCCGTACCAATTCGTTCCCTAATAATTTGGCAAACTCTACAGGAACCGCATTCCCTATTTGTCTGTAACAACTTCCCATTTTTCCGATGAATACAAAATCCTCGGGAAAAGTTTGGATGACAGCACTTTCGCGGATGGTTAAACGTCTTTTCCCGTTATAATGCGGTATAGCGCATACACCTCCTTTTCCATTGCCACGTGCTAAAATGGTTGGCGAAGGTTTGTCTGGATCTGTTGGCCTGTGTCCTGTATAATTCCGTGGAGCAAGTTTATAGTTTGAACCGCAATTGTTAGGGTCTTCTTTTTTTATGCGTTGGGGAAGGTCGTCAATAGCCTCTTTAATCGTTTTCCAACAACGTGCCCCATTGCCGTTTCTTGAATGAGTCGGCTTGGGGAATTCATATATCATCTTTTCCCCGAAATCTTTTCTTTGCCCTATGAATATGACTCTCTCACGATGTTGGGGAATTCCATAATCCGCCATATTGACTTTATGTAGTTCAACGCGAAAACCAGCGTCGTTAAAGTCTTTCACAATCTGTTCCGCCACGCTTCCTTTTCCTAAGCTTAATATGCCTTTTACATTTTCGGCTATGAAAAACTTTGGTTGCTTAACTTTTATAATCCTATAAAAAAATGTATATAACGAGTTTCTTTCGTCGGAAATATCCCGTTTGCGGTTGGCCATGGAAAAGCCTTGGCAAGGAAATCCTCCGACCACTACGTCTGCATCAGGAATAGTGGAAACATCTATATCCTTTATGTCTGCATGAACAATATGTCTGCCTATGTTCATTTTATAAGTAGCCACGGCATCTGCATCTATGTCATTAGCCCATACAATGTCATTCCCTGCTAACTGTAGCCCTAAATCCAATCCTCCGGCACCGCTGAAAAGTGAAATTACAGTCATATTTCCTTTATTTCGAATCATATATTATCATAAATGCACATTGAATTAATCTGCAAAGATATAAAAACTCATTTTTTTGGTAAAGAGAATAATGATAAAATTAGGAAGAAAAAATAGTTTCCTCCCGCTTTGATTAATATGGATGCCCGTAATCAACCGGGAGATAGGATGTTTTGCCGGATGTGGTAAGCTGTATGGTTGAATGCATTCAATTGCGTGGAGAATCCTGTATAATCAGGACTGTTGTCCTGGTGAGTCATGACTCCAGTCCCATACTGTTAGGACTGCAATCCTGGCTGTATGGGATTGGGGGAGGATTCAGACGGATAGGACGGAGCAGTCGCTTGGCCTTGCAATAGCGGTTATAAGCGTAATTAATTTGCCATTCTTTGTTCTTTATTTTAAAAAATGATTATCTTTGCGACCGTATCAAATTGAATGTCAAACATAACAACAAAAACACGTATACTATGGACCGCACAAATGTTATCGGTGAAAAGATAAAAGCATTGCGAACAACAAAAGAAATCAGTATAGACGAACTTGCCGAACGCACAGGATTGTCGGCAGAACAAATCGAACGCATCGAACAGAACATTGACATCCCTTCACTGGCTCCGCTCTTGAAACTGGCGCGCGCGCTGGGAGTCCGCTTGGGCACTTTCCTGGATGACCAGAACGATGAAGCGGGCCCCGTCATCTGCCGGCGCGGGGAAGCGGACGACACCATCAGCTTCTCGAACAACGCCACTAACGCCCGCCAGCACATGCATTACCATTCGCTTTCGCGGAGCAAGGCAGACCGCCACATGGAACCGTTCATCATCGACATCGACGCGAACAAGGACGCGTTTACGCTCTCGGCGCACGAAGGGGAGGAATTCATTATGGTGCTGAAAGGAATGCTGGAAATCAATTACGGCAAATACACTTACATCCTGGAAGAAGGGGACACGATTTATTACGATTCCATCGTGCCGCATCACGTACACGCTTACGAAGGGCAAGCCGCCCAGATTCTGGCGGTAATCTATACGCCGGTTTAACACTTGGTATATGTTTCACCACAGATTACACAGATTAAAATAATTATTTTATATTCACCATTAGAAGACACGGAGATTATTAATTCAATCTGTGTAATCTGTGGTGAAAAACTCAAGAACTTATGTTACAACTCTCAGAACGAACACTGGGCGACTGGCTGGAGCATTGGGCTGCCGTGTCGCCGGATAAAGAATACTTGGTCTATTCCGACCGCAACCTGCGCTTTACGTGGAGCCAGTTCAACCGCCGTGTGGACAACATGGCGAAGGGGCTGCTCGCCATCGGCGTGACCCACGGCACACACGTGGGGATTTGGGCGAAGAACGTGCCCGACTGGCTGACTTTCCTCTACGCTTGTGCCAAGATAGGCGCCGTAGCCGTTACGGTGAACACCAACTACAAGCAAGCCGAGCTGGAGTATTTGTGCGAAAACTCAGACATGCACACCCTCTGCATCGTAGACGGGGAAAGGGACAGCAATTTTGTGGAAATGACCTACACCATGCTGCCCGAACTGAAAACCTTCGAGCGCGGGCACATGAAGAGCAAGCGTTTCCCCCACATGCGCAACGTCATCTACATCGGACAGGAGAAATACCGTGGGATGTATAACACGGCTGAAATCCTCTTGTTAGGGAACAACATCGAGGACGAGGTGTTAGCGGAAGCGAAAAAGAAGGTGAATTGCCACGATACGGTGAACATGCAATACACTTCGGGGACGACCGGCTTCCCTAAAGGCGTGATGCTGACCCATTATAATATCGCCAACAACGGATTCCTGACCGGAGAGCACATGAAGTTCACCCAAGACGACAAGTTGTGCGTATGCGTCCCCTTGTTCCATTGCTTCGGCGTGGTGCTTGCCACGATGAACTGCCTCACCCACGGGTGTACGGAAGTGATGGTAGAGCGTTTCGACCCGTTAGTGGTATTAGCGTCCGTTCATAAGGAACGTTGCACGGCACTCTACGGCGTGCCCACGATGTTCATCGCCGAGCTGAACCACCCGATGTTCGACTTGTTCGACCTGACCTGCCTGCGCACGGGCATCATGGCGGGGTCGCTCTGCCCGGTGGAACTGATGAAGCAGGTGGAAGAAAAGATGCACATGCGCGTAACCAGCGTGTACGGGCTGACCGAGACTTCGCCGGGCATGACGCATAGCCGCATAGACGACCCTGCCGAAGTGCGCTACAACACCGTAGGGCATGACTTCGAGTTTACCGAAGTGAAGGTCATCGACCCCGATACGGGCGAGGAATGCCCCGTAGGCGTGCAAGGCGAGATGTGCAACCGGGGGTATAACAACATGAAGGGCTATTACAAGAACCCGCAAGCCACCGCCGAAGTGATAGACAAGAACGGATTCCTCCATTCGGGCGACTTGGGCGTGAAGGACGCAGACGGGAACTACCGCATCACGGGGCGCATCAAGGACATGATTATCCGCGGCGGCGAGAACATCTACCCGCGCGAGATAGAAGAGTTCCTCTACCAGATGCCGGGCATCAAGGACGTGCAGGTAGCCGGAGTGCCGTCGAAGAAATACGGCGAAGCGGTGGGCGCGTTCATCATCCTGCACGAAGGATACACGATGAACGAGTTCGACGTGCGCGAGTTCTGCGAAGGCAAGATAGCCCGCTATAAAATTCCGAAATACATCTTCTTCGTGAAAGAATTCCCCATGACGGGAAGCGGGAAGATACAGAAGTTCAAGCTGAAAGAACTGAGCCTGAAGCTTTGCGAGGAGCAAGGGATTGAAATCATTTAGCAAGTTAATAGTGAATAATGAATAGTTAACTTGTTACGGGGCTATCTCAAAATAGAAATAGAATTTTATTTTGTCATCTAAGGGAACGTAGTGAAGGATCTCGAAAGCACAAGCGGATGCACACGAGATTCTTCACTTCGTTCAGAATGACATTACTTTTTGATAGTTAAAATTCATTTTTGATATATCCTTGTGACAAGAATATGTTTTTCGTTTGCCGTTATTAGCTATTCATTGTTAATTATTAACTACTTCACGATTTTCACCAGCAAAGTCTTTCCTGCCGGCCTGCCTTTCATGTCAAACGATTCGGATTTCACCAACCCGATGCCTTCGGCATACCATTCGTTGATGCGGTGGGTGGTGGTCTTCAGCAAGACTTTCGTGCGCTTCAGGTATGAAATCTTGATGCAATCGAACTTGCCGGCGGTAGTGCTTACCCGTTCTTCTCCCATATAGGCGGCACCCGATATCGTGGTTTCGTTTTTCAGCATATTTACGATAAGCGAATACGAACGGTCGGGCATACTCTCGCCTGCTTTTGCATTCCGCTTGAGAATCAACGAATTATCACCCTTAAACTTCAACTCCTCTTGCATGGCTGCACGTGCCGCGGTATTGTATTTGGCAGGGTCGGAATCGGAGTCGATATACGGTCCGAACACCAAATCTTCCACACAAACCGTCTGATTCCCGTCATAATTCCAGTCGAATCGGGTATAGCTGGTGTTCCCCTTCAGCTTGTTGGTCACAATCTTATTCACGTATGCCGCCGATAAGTTATTCCCGTCTCTCCCGACATATCCTACTACAGCCGTCTCGTTCGATACGCTTTGCCCCGCTTCATCGTAGTTGACATAGTGCAGTTCGGTCCCTTCCGCCGTGCAGAAATATTGTGCGTGCAAGCCGTGGTAGGCCCACATTGCCCATACAAATAAAAGTAGTTTTTTCATGTTATGTCCCTTTTTTTTCTATTACGCCGCAAACTTACAAATTTCTTTCCAGCAAACATACGTGTGTACTTGATTTTATCTAAATTTGCAATAAAACAGTTTAATTCTAAAAACACGAAAAGACATGGGTTTATTATCAGCACTCTTCGGCGGAGGAAAGCCGGAAGGGAATCAACGGGAAGAACAGGAGCGGAAGAATTTCGATATCTTGAAGTACGACGGTATCCGTGCGCGTAACATGAACCAGCTGGAGTATGCGGCCAAGTGCCTGGAGCAGGCGTCCGCGCTCCGCGACGATGCCGAAACGCTCCGGTTTCTTGCGGATGTGTATGTAAAGATGAACCGCATAGCCGGCGCGCGGGTTGTGTTGGATAAGTTGAAGGCATTGGATGCCGGGAATGTGCGGGTTTTGCTGACTTTGGCGCGCGTTTGCCATATGCAGGAAGATTACGGGGGGATGCATGCGGCCTGTCTGCTGGCCATAGGGCAGGACGCGGAGAATGCCGAAGCTTATTACTTGGCGGCTAAGGCCGAGCACGGGTTGCATAATGACCTGCAGGCCATCGTGATGTCTACGAAGGCTCTTGCCTTGGACGAAAGCTTCCTCCCTGCTTACCAATTCCGTGCCGAGGTGTTATGGGGGATGCGGCAGGCCAAGGAAGCCTTGGAAGACATCGATAAGATATTGGCGTCCGATCCGGAGGAAGAGGACGCGTTGTTGCTGAAGGGGACGATAGAAGCGGCGCTTGGGAATGCCACCGGTGCTTGCGCTTGCCTGGATAAGGTGACGGAAGTCAATCCTTTCAACGAAAAGGCGTATCTGCTGAAAGGCGGAATGCTTTGCGAGGAAGGGGCGTTCGGGAAAGCCCTGGAAGTGTACACCGAAGCTTTGGAACTGATGCCCGGCAATGCCGCGCTTTATCAGGGGCGCGGACGTGCGCGTTTGTTGGCAGGGGATAAGGACGGTTCCGTAGAAGACATGAAAAAAGCCATTGAGTTGGATCCGGAAAGCGGGCGGAGCTTTAATGGAGAGTTCAAGAACTGATTCGGATGGAAAAATGGGGGAAGGGCGGCGCTATTCTTGGCTCATCCCCTCCCCCTCGGATGCACGATGCACGGGAAGAGAGGCTCGAACTCCCGACACTCGGTTTTGGAGACCGATGCTCTACCAACTGAGCTATTCCCGTGTTTAACGAGTGCAAAGGTACGATATTTTTTGATTCTTCCAAATCCTTTTGCCGTTTTTTATGCGTAATCGTTATAAAAGTCCGATTTCTTCGAACATTATCCGGTAGGTTTCGGCTTTTTTCTCCAATTTGAGCGGATAAGCGCGGCTGGAAGAAGGCATCCGGTAGAGGTGAAGCCGGCGGTCTTCGTATTCGAATCCGCTTTTGCTTCCTACGGACGGCTTTTCGATGTGCATTTGCGTACAAATCGTATCGGTGGCTTTTTCTCCGGTAGTGGTTATTGCCCGGCATACGGGGAGTTGCTTCAAAAGCAAACCGATGTCGGTAGGCTCCACAATTTCCAAGAACTTGTCTGAAGCATTGTTTTGCAGGCGTTTCACTACACATGCCGTATCGTAGAGCGCAATCCCTTTTTCTTTCAGGAAGTCGATGATGCGCTCTTTGTCGAATGCTTTTTTGTCTGGTACGACAAAATAGTCTTTCTGATTGAAAAAGACCAGCCCGAAGATGCGCCACATGTCATTGCTCCAGTTCGGATAAAAGAAATCCATGCTCCAGCGTTTCTTTTGGGGCGGGAAACTTCCTAACATCAGCAAGATAGCGTTGCCGGGAAGAAAGGGTTCCAGCGGGTGGTTTTCTGTTAAACCGCTCATTGTTCTTTGGGTTTCGGTTCTTTCTTGGCTAATACGACGACGTTGTAGACGTATTCCACCATCCAGCTTTCGCTATATCCTAATGCGTGTTGGTACTGGCGGATGTTGAGGCAGGTCTTACGCACACTGTCGTCTTTCCATGTTGTCTTGGTCAGGATGTCATGCACGGTTTTTTCGGTCATGCCGCGCAATGCTTTATTGAAAATGCGTGGCATACGGAATTTCCATTGCATCAAGTTGCCCACCACCATCATCAGGTCTTGGCTGAAGCCTTGGAACATGAACAAGTAGTTTTGGATAGCGTTCACGTTCTTGCAATGTTTTTTGATAGAAGCGTCTATCTCTTTAAAGAAGAAATCATTGATGCCATAGATGTCGGTCAGCATCTTTTTGCATCGCGAACGCTCTGCCACGCCTAACTTGTTGTTTTGGGTCGGGATTTTCAAAGTGCGTTTGAATACCGCCATGTCGGGCAGGGCATTGATGTTGCTGATGCCCAATTGTGCAGCCATGACCGCTTGATAATACACTCGTATCAGGGTCATGAAGTCTTCCATGCCGCCTACTTTTGCGCCTTCGTCTTCAGCTTTTTTTCTGCCGAATAATTTAGAGAATATGCTCATACTGTTATTTTATAATGATTTAACTTGGGGACAAAGATAAAACAAAAAATGAATATCCGCAAATAATCCAATGTAGGGGCGGGGTTTGCCCGCCCGGATACATCAACGGATATATCTGTGGATGCATTCGGGCAGGCAAACCCTGCCCCTACAAGCAATTTGGCGAAATACGGACATTCATAAAACAAAAAGTGGAATAGCCGGATAACTTGGGGTGATTCATCTCTTGGGAAGAGATGAATTGCGTGGCAAAGATAGGGAAAAGATATGAAACGAACGAATTAAAAATGATTTTATTTGCCAGCTATCGTAAAAAAGATTTTTCCTTAAAGATACTCCTTATTATATAAGGTATAGGTGAAGACGTTTTCTATTTGTAATAAGACGGAGGTCATGGGATTGTGTCACACGTCTTTTTTCTGATACTCATGCGATTATAGATTCATCTCTTCCCAAGAGATGAATAAAGTGCCCTTGTGCGGGCGATTAAAAAAGAGATATAAATATGTATAGGGTTTTGATGGGATTTACCGAGGGTAAAGCTTTATTCCCTTCCGCATTTGTAGGGGAATATCAATCAGAACATATTTAGACAAGGGTATCGATGTCACTGTATAGTTCAGATGCTCTTTCTAAGGCCGGGGAAGGCGTTTTGGAGTCGGATTGGCGGGAATAGTCCGTCGGTCCGGAAAAGGGAGTATATGCCTTTAGCGGAACAACAGGTGTCCACATGGTGTTATCTTTTCGTTCATCACGCAAGAGTCGATTGGGTGAACGAAAGGCTGAAAGACCGGTTTCATACGTTTATACACAAAAGTGTAGTGTATAAGCAGGTGAAGGGGCGTGTGAAAAAGGAAGAGCGTCCCACCATATCCGGTCTGCTTTTTGTGCAAGGAGGCGAGAAAGCTATCCGTCAGGCTTTGCATGACATTGACCCCGTCCTTTATTTAATGAACGATTGCAGCACCCGCAAGACTGCGGTCATCCCCGACCGCGTGATGCAGGCTTTCATTCGGGTTTCGCGGATGGATGCCGGACGCATCCGTTTTATGTCTCATCCTCTTGATTATTATTCGGCTGGCCATCCGTTGATTCGGATTACATCGGGCGTGTTGAACGGTTTCGAAGGGTATATTGTCCGTATCTCTCGCGACAAATGTCTGGTTACATCTGTAGGCGACATGATTGTTGCCATAAAAGGAGTGCATAAAGAACAGTTCGAGAACATCGGGACTTATGTCCGTCAGCGTAGGGCGGAGCAACAGGGTGTGGAGCTTATGGAGGAAGGTGCATCCGAATCTTGGAAGCACGAATTGGAGCGTTCTTTTTTCCGTCCCGAAAATCAGTTGGATGTCATGGCAATAACCGATGGGCTTTACCGTTGGATAGCCGAAGCCTCCGGTTGGATGCGGAACGGAAACTTTCCCGATGCGGCAGAAGCGGTCTGTTTGTTGTTGGAAAAGACAGGCGTATGTTTTTCGTCGGTATATACCGATTCCCGGTTAGGCAACCTGAAGGAAGTTTGGAAGGCATGTCGGGAAGCTGATGGCATTTTACGTGTTTTAGAGACTCATGCCGAAGTGTCTGCCGAGGTGAAACGGCATATTGCCGCGTGTCGGCAGTCTTTATCGGTAAGTTATCCTTTTTTATCTGTAAAAGCATGAGCGTGACACCGTTTTCCCTTCTTCTTGTTGGGTTGTCGTTTTTCTTCATTATCGGTTTGGTCATATTTCTTTTTTCGAAACAATGCCGTCGTTTCACGATGTTGGAACGTGAGTTTTGCGAATTGCGCCGTGAAAAGTTAGAATCGGTTGGTTCGGAAGAAGCGAAGGATGAGTTTTTACCCGAAGAACTTAAAGGGAGTGAAAAGGACGAGAAAGAGTTGTTCGACCGTATTCACCGCACTATCGTAGAACGGCGTTTGTTTCTCAATCCGGATTTTTCCAGAGAGGATTTTATGGAGTTGGGGTTACTGAACCGGAATAAGTCGGCAAGCCTCTTGAAGAAATACGCCGGCACCAATTTGAGCGGCTACATCAACGCGTTGCGTTTGGAGTACGCGAGGAAGTTGCTTCAGGCACATCCCGAAGCGCAAGTCAAGTCGGTCGCGATTCATTCAGGATTCAGCAACGTGCGCACGTTTTATCGGCTTTTTCTGGAAAAATACGGAGTTACTCCTTCCGGTTATAAAGATAAAATAATCAATAACCAATCTTGACGGACGGCTACGGATGAAACTTCGGATAGCGGATCTTACCATGGAGGTGGCTTGCAAGGCGGACGAGTTGGAGCGTTTGCCCAATTTCGTACCTTTTGTTGTTCCCGATGAAAGGCGGGAAGAAATCGTGTGCCGTATTGATACGGGGTGTCCGCTCCGCGCGGAAGACGGTGCGCCTCAATTGGTAAGCCGTGTCGGTGGCAAACTGTTGGCGTTATGGCTATACCCTGATTGCTGTAGTGTGTCGTTGGTGTTTGCGGAAGGTGGCTGTTGCTACCGTTTGCGTGCAGACCGCTGCTGGAGGCAGGTTCAGACCAATTGGGTGCCGGGGTATGCCGATTCGGCTTTTGCCTTGAACGATTTTATCATGTTGGCTTTTACCTATCGCTCGGCTTTTTACCGGACGGTGTTGGTTCATGCGTCTTCCGTGGTGATAGCGGAAGACGGGTGTGCCTTTATCGGTCGTTCGGGCATCGGGAAGAGCACTCACTCCCGCTTGTGGACGCGCTACATACCGGGTGCTTGGCTGCTGAACGATGACCAGCCGGTGTTGCGCTGTATGCCCGATGGCTCTGTACGTATTTACGGTTCTCCTTGGAGCGGCAAGACGTTTTGTTATGAAAACCAATCGGCACGGTTGCGCGCGTTGTTTTTTATGGAACAGGCTTCGGCAAACCGTCTGCTTCCCGTTAGCCGGGTTGAAGCTTTCCGTAAGCTGATGGCGGCTACTTCGCTCATCGGGCGCGACGCGCTTACCTTCTCAGCCATTAGCGAAACGCAGGCTTGCATAGCCGGCGCCGTGCCGGGGTTTATTTTAGAGAATCGTCCCGAGAAGGCGGCTGCCTTGTTGAGTTATGCCGCGTTCGATGAAGAAAGAAAAAAATAACGGAACTTGTAAACTTAAAAACTCAAGAACAATATTTAGTATATGAATTTGAAGAAACCAATCTTTTTGTTTCCTGTTGCTTTGATGTTGGGCGGATGCGCCTCTTATCAAGATTCGGTGTATTTGCGTCACGACAAGATTCTGGATGACATTGAGCAGAACGCGCATTTGTATGAATGCCGGATTATGCCGAAAGACGAGCTGACCATAACGGTGAGTACCACTACGCCCGAGGCTTCCGCTCCTTTTTACCGCAAGATAGGCATGACCCGCGAGCAGACGAACCAGAATCAAGGGATGAATAACGCCAAGCTGTTAGATTATTTAGTGGATAATGATGGATGCATCGATTTTCCGGTGTTGGGCATGATACCCGTGTCGGGGCTTAGCACCCGCCAGTGTGAAGCCGTTATCCGGGAGAAATTGCAGGCTTACCTCAACGAGGTGCCCAATGTGACGGTGCGTCTTTCCAATTATAAAGTCAGCGTGTTAGGCGAAGTAGGCAAGCCTGGCACATATACGGTGGATGACGAACGGATTACCATTTTCCAGGCATTGGCGCAGGCGGGTGACATGACGCTTTTTTCCGACCGTGACGATGTGCAGCTGATTCGGGAAGATTCGTTGGGCAGACGCAATGTGGTGCATTTGGACTTGACCCAAGCCGACATCGCCTTGTCTCCTTATTATTATTTGCAACAGAATGATGTGGTTTACGTGAAGCCCACCAAGGCAAAGGTGCGTTCCAATACCTTGAACAGTAATTCGTCGGTATGGATCAGCATGCTGAGCTTGGCTGCCACCATCGCTTCGCTGGTTATCATCGCTGTGCAATAGTGTTTGAGTTTTAAACTTAGGGAAAGGACAAAGAACTATGAAAGAAGAACTATACGATGATTTTTTTCAGGAAGACACAAAGCGCGTAGACTATAAGGCTGTTTTGTTCGAGTATCTCCTTTATTGGCCTGTCATATTAGGCGTATTGCTTTGTTTTGTGGCGGGTGCGTATGTGTATTTGCGTTATCGCACGCCGGTTTACAGCGTCAGTTCTACGGTTTTGATCAAGCAGGGCGACAAGACGAAGCCTAATTCCTCTTCCGCTTTGGCTTCCATGCAGGACTTGGGTATGCTTTCTATGGCGAATAACTTCGACAATGAGTTGGAGATTCTTCAAGCTTATACGTTAGTGAAGAAGGTGGTGACTTCTTTGAACCTGTATATCGACTATGCCGCCGACGGAGGTTTCGGCTACGACCCTGTTTTGTATAAGAACTCGCCTGTACAGGTATGGATGGCTCCCGAAGAGGCCGAGAAGCTTCCTTCCGCTCTGAAGATACACATGGAGTGCCAGCCGGGAGGTAAAGTAGACGCTGTTCTTGATTATCAGATAAAAAAAGAGAAATACAGTTTGCGGAAGTCGTTCGACAAATTGCCGGCTGTATTCATCACTCCGGTGGGGGCGTTGAATTTCTCATTGGCTTCCGACACCGTGTTGAATGCACTTGAAGAACCTTTGTCGCTTTCGGCTACGGTGCTTCCTCCTTCGGTAGCGGCAGATAGTTATAAGGCACGTCTGAGTGCGGAGCCTACCGGTGAGTTTACTTCCATTGTCCGCTTGACTTACCGCGACGCCAGTGTGCAGCGGGGCATTGACTTTCTTTATACGTTGGTTTCCTTGTATAATAGCGAAGCCAACGACGACAAGAACCAAGTGGCTACCCGCACGGCGCAATTCATAGACGAACGCATCCGCATCATTAACGCCGAGCTGGGAACCACCGAAAGTGAATTGGCGGAATATAAACAGCGTGCCGGATTGACCGACTTGAGTGCCGATGCGCGGTTGGCACTGGAGGAAAGTTCGGAATACGACAAGCAGCGTGCCGAGAATACCAACCAGCTTCGCCTGATTGGTTTCTTGCGCAGTTATATCGATGACCCTAAGAACCGTTACGAGGTGATTCCTGCCAATGTGGGGCTGACCGACGGGGCGTTGACCAATGTCATTGCCAAATACAATGAATTGTTGGTGGAGCGGAAACGCTTGCTCCGCAGTTCGAACGAAAACAACCCGATGCTGGTTAATCTTGACGCGTCGATTGCCGCCACCCGGAATACGGTGCTTACTACGGTGGAGAATGTGGAAAAAGGTTTGCAGATTACCCGCAATAACCTCGACCTTCAGGCAAGCAAGTATCAAAGCCGCATCAGCCAGGCTCCCCAGCAGGAACGGGAACTTATCGGCATCACCCGCCAGCAGGAGATTAAGGCAAATCTTTACCTGATGCTGTTGCAGAAGCGGGAGGAAAACGCCATCACCTTGGCTGCTACTGCCAATAACGGACGCATCGTGGAAGAGCCGCGCGTAGGCGGACTGGTGGCTCCTAATAAGCGCAATATCTACATGGTGGCGTTCGTGTTAGGCCTGTTTTTCCCTATCAGCGGCGTTTATCTCGTCCGTTTGCTGCGCTTCAAGATAGAAGGGCGTGCCGATGTGGAGCGGATTACCGGAGCTTCTATCGTGGGCGATGTGCCTTTTGTCGAAGCGGCGAAAGCTGCTCCGATAGTGGTAAAAGAAAACGAAAACGGCTTGATGGAGGAAGTGTTCCGCAATGTGCGTACCAATATCCAGTATATGCTGCAAGAAGGGCAGAAAGTGATTCTTTTCACTTCTACCATCCAGGGAGAGGGCAAGAGTTTCAATGCCGCCAATTTAGCGGTGAGCTTCGCCTTCATGGACAAGCGGACGGTCATTGTAGGTATGGATATCCGCAAGCCTAAGTTGAGCCGCATCTTCGGTTTTTCCGGCAAGTTGCCCGGAGTTACCCAGTTTCTCGCTTCGCCTTCATCGGTCGATTTGCTTTCGCTTTGCCAGCCTACCGCGCTTTCCCCCAATCTGTATGTGTTGCCCGGAGGTGCTGTTCCCCCCAATCCTACCGAATTGGTGGCGCGCAAGTCGTTAGAGCAAGCGATGGATATCTTGAAACAGCATTTCGACTACATCATCCTCGATACGGCTCCGGTCGGTTTGGTTACCGATACCCGTCTGATAGCCCGTGTGGCAGATATCAGTGTGTACGTATGCCGTGCCGATTACACCCATAAGAGCGATTTCGAATTGGTTAACGAGTTGGAGCAGGAAAAGAAACTGCCCAACCTTTGCGTACTGATAAACGGCATCAATATGGATAAGCGCAAGAACGGCTATTATTATGGATATGGCAAATACGGGCGTTACGGCAAGTACGGCTATGGCAAGAAATACGGCTATGGCTACGGGTACGGATACGGAAAAGATAAAAACAGATAATATATATGAGAAAAGTAGCGTTGATTACAGGCATTACCGGGCAGGACGGTTCCTATCTTGCCGAATTTCTGATAGAGAAAGGATACGAAGTGCATGGCATCTTGCGCCGGTCGTCTTCGTTCAATACCGGTCGCATCGAGCATCTGTATTTAGACGAATGGGTGCGCGACATGAAGAAAGACCGGTTGGTCAACCTGCATTGGGGCGATATGACCGACTCCAGTTCGCTTATCCGCATCATCAGCGACATCCATCCCACGGAAATCTATAATTTGGCAGCCCAAAGCCACGTGAAAGTGTCGTTTGATGTGCCCGAATATACGGCGGAAGCCGATGCCATAGGTACGTTGCGCCTTTTGGAAGCCGTCCGCATTTGCGGATTAGAGAAGACCTGCCGCATCTATCAGGCATCCACTTCCGAACTGTTCGGCAAGGTGCAGGAGATACCTCAAAAGGAAACCACCCCGTTTTACCCCCGTTCTCCCTACGGGGTTGCCAAGCAATACGGGTTTTGGATAACGAAGAATTACCGGGAGAGCTACGGCATGTTTGCCGTAAACGGCATCTTGTTCAATCACGAGAGCGAACGCCGCGGCGAGAATTTCGTTACCCGCAAGATTACGCTGGCAGCGGCACGCATCAAGCAAGGCTTTCAGGATAAGCTGTATTTAGGCAACCTCGATGCCCGCCGCGACTGGGGCTACGCCAAGGATTACGTAGAATGCATGTGGCTCATCTTGCAGAATGATAAGCCCGAAGACTTCGTGATAGCTACCGGCGAGATGCATACCGTGCGCGAGTTCTGCACGTTGGCTTTCCGCTACCTCGATATTGAATTAGAATGGAAAGGGTCGGGCGCAGACGAGAAAGGCATCGACAAGGCTACCGGCCGTGTTTTGGTAGAGGTAGACCCGAAATATTTCCGTCCGTGCGAAGTAGAGCAGTTGTTAGGCGACCCCACGAAAGCCAAAGAAACGTTAGGCTGGAATCCCACGAAGACCCCGTTCCCCGAACTGGTGCGCCTCATGGTAGAACACGATATGCGGTTTGTCCGGAAGCTGCATCTGAAGGCGGAGATGGAGAAGGCGGATAATATGAGTGACTTCTAAGTGGCGGCAAGCAGACGTTCATATATGGAAAAAATGGAAATGTATTGCATAGATAAAAATAAAAACTTATTTTTGCGCAAAGCATAATTGAAGGATTTACTTTTAGTTAGCAATCATTTAAAGAATTCATAAATAGAGAGAAGCTTATGTGTCAGACACAATTGATATCACGCGACATAATCCGTCTTAGTACACGGTCGTATCGGCAAAGATTAGAAGCTGTTTCTTCTAATCGGTATGAAACTGTCCGCTTGGCACGTTTGAATCATGATTTAGAGGAATTTTATGAATTGCTTTACGACCAATGGAATACGGTGACAGAGAGTGATTATCAGATTTTAGCTCCGCAGTTTCGGATTATGCTGAAAACATTAAAGGAGCTTTGCCATACGTGTAAACAAATGCCAGAATCGCAAGGGCTAAATAAGCAGATAGAAAGACTTGAGAAGAATTATGCCGGGATTTACGAATTGAATAGCGATATTGTAAATTTCAGGATGAAAGCCAATCAAGATGCCGAAATGAAGTCGTTACTGGGTCGTGCGTCAGATGTAATGAAGACATTAAGCGTATGATATTGTTTAAAACTGTCTTGTCGTTCCGCCAGCGAATGGATGCATTGTTGAAGGTACGTCGCAATGTATATCTAAGGTGTCTCAGAAGAAATAGTAAGAGAATTTGAGGGTAAAGATATCAATCGGATACGCCAAAATAGAGATATGATTTTGTTGGAAGGGGATTTGGTAGTCATTAAATTGCGTTTACCTGACAAACGTCAACGGTTATCAAGGAAAGACGGCTATCGTTTGATTTATCTTGTATCAAAAGTAGACGAGATAGTCGTGTTTCTTGATATATATCCTAAGAATGGTCCTTCACAGCAATTGAATATAACTGCAGAGGACATCAAACGGTTGCTTGTAGAGTTTATAGAAGAGGGTCAGAATGGTCAGCTTGAAGATTTTAGAAGTTTGTGATTATTGAATGCGGACATTCAATTAATCTTATTGGTACATTAAAAAATAAAATCTGTGTTCCTCTATGAACTTCTGTGTCATCTGTGTGCTATGGCAAAATGCGGATATTCATATTTAATTTTCCGGTAACTTTGTTTAGCAGGCTATGAATCAATGTAGGATGAAAAGCCTTAGTTTCTGCTTCAAGCAGTCTCCTTTTTACGTTCTCCGTCCCAAAACCGTACGGTTTCCGTCCCAAAAACATACGGTTTCCGAACCAAAACCGTACGTTCTTGGGACGGAAACCATAAAAGGATGCTGTCTGCACCGGCAAATCCAAGCGTAAGCGCCAATGTCTTTATTCGTTTTAAATTTGATCCACAGTTATGAAGTTGAATTTCTCTTTGCACTTCAGGTGCTTTATGGCGGGTGTCATTGTCTTGTTTGCGGCTATGATGCTGGCGTTCGGCATCCCTTCTTATGAAGATTCCGTTTTGGCGGAAGGCCTTGAAGACGCGTTTATGGATTTTGAGGAAGATTTCTTCTTTAATCTGATGTACGCCTTGTTCTTTATCTTTTCGGCTTATGCTGTGGGAGTGTTTTTAGACTCTTTATATCGACCGTTCAAGCAATCGGAGAGATTGTCAGCACGTTTACTACGCTTCGTAGGATGTTTCCCTGAAAGCGATGCCTTATTGACTCGTTTTTACAATCATACGGAGGGGAAAAGGATATTTTCAGATGCAGATGCCTATAAATGCATGTCATCTTATATAGCTGCGGCGAACGACAATCTGAATAAAGAAGTCCAAAGTGCTTTGTCTAAGCTATATATCGTTACGGCATTGTCCGTTGCATCCGTTTTGCTGCTGTTGGCTTTTGCCGTTCAATTATGCTTTTATGATTATGGATACGATGAGGAATTTGTATCGTATGTAGCTTTAGCCGCCTTCTTTGCCGTTTGTCTGCTGTTCTTGCAATTCCTGAAGCGGAAATGCCGGATGGAAATATTGGATACCGTAGAGAGGAACTATTATGTGCTGACGCAATGTAAGTTGTTCCGTGGCAGCGGTGCGGCAAATGAGGAGAGAGTGAATGTGGAAGTGGGAGGATAAGTATTATAATATTAAATGCATTAATAATATGGATTTTACGTTGATTTTTAAGATTGTACCTATTGTGGTAAATGCGTTAAAAGAATGTCCAGTCAGAAAAATGGCTGCTATCGAGTTACGGAATGCTCTTGATATTGGCAATGATATATGTAATGAGGTAAATCCTAGAGAAGGATTGAATAGAATGTTGGGGCATTTAGAAACGGCATATAATGTTTACGTTGGTACTATGGGAACATGGGATATTTTAGATTATAAAAAAGTAATGTGGAGGCAAGCTGAAATTCAAAATGAAATTTGTTTATATATAGCATTGTTACATTATGCGCTTGGAAATCAGAAAAATGTATCGAAATGGTTGATAGGTAGAATGTCGGTAGAGGGACCGTGGCAAGTAAGTTTGGGTACAGGCTATGATTTGCAAGAGGTGGGGGTGTTGAGTGGAGGAGTTAATTTGGATTTTTATAAAGAACTTTTAAAAGAAGATTATGATGATTTTTATGAAAAAGTAGTTGTACCTTCTAATAAAAGAAAACATGAGATAGAAGTGATGGATGAAGGTATGGATGATTATCTTTATTATGAAGCACATAGATTGTAGAGGAATATTACAGTTTGATTGATATTTATTAGTGACTGATTTTGAATTCAAAAATAGTTAGAAATACAATGTTTTTATACTTCCGTATGTTATTAAATATGGGAGTAACATTCTATACAAGCCGTATTGTTTTACAAGTTTTAGGGGTAGAAGATTATGGTATTTATAATGTTGTAGGAGGCTTAATAATTATCTTTTCTTTTCTTAATACAGCTATGTCAAATTCGACGCAGCGTTTCCTTACGTTCGAATTAGGGCAGAAAGCTGATATTTGTAGGTTGAGTAAAATTTTTTCTACCAGCGTAAATATTCATTTTTTAATAGCGTTGATTATTTTAATTGTAGGGGAAACGATTGGACTTTATTTTTTGAATGTTTATATGACGATTCCTATTGAGAGGATGGGGGCTGCAAATATAGTGTATCAATGTTCATTATGGTCTTGTTGTTTGGGAATAATAGCATTGCCTTATAATGCGATTATTATTTCGTACGAACGGATGAATATATTTGCTTATGTCTCTATTCTTGATGTTATGCTAAAATTGATAGTAGCTTATGTTTTATATATTGTGACATTTGATAAATTAATAGTCTATGCATTGTTAATGTTAATGGCATCTGTTGTATCTCCTGTTGTTTATGTATGGTATGATTATCGTCATTTTCGAGAAAGTCGCTATAAATATGTGAAGGATATGTCTTTATTTAAAGAAATGTGTGGTTTTGCAGGATGGAATATGATAGGGAATTGGGCGTACATTGGCTTTACTCAAGGATTAAATATATTGTTAAATGTATTTTTTGGGCCAACAATAAATGCGGCACGTGGTATAGCAGTGCAATTACAAGGTGCTATAGGACAATTTTCTCGAAATTTTCAGATGGCTGTGAATCCTCAGATAACTAAAAAATATGCTGTGAATGATTTGCAAGAGATGCATTCATTGGTATTTATAAGCTCAAAGTATTCATTTTTCCTCTTGTTTTTAATCGCTTTACCAATTCTTTTCCAGGCAGAGAATGTTTTAAAATGGTGGTTAGTGACTGTTCCTGATAAAACAGTCATTTTTCTTAAAATAATAGTTTGTATCAGTATGATTGATGTTTTGGCTAATCCTCTAAATATAGCAGCTCAGGCTACAGGGAAAATAAAATGGTATCAGATATTTGAAGGAGGAACTTTGTTAATGATTGTTCCTGTTTCGTATTGTGTTTTATGTTTCTGTCATATACCTGAGATTGTTTTTATAGTACATTTGATAGTAGCCATTATGGTTCAATACATTCGTCTTTTATTATTAAGAAAAATGATAGCTTTGTCTTTGGTTCTTTATTTGAAGAAAGTTATTTATAGGATATTTTTAGTTGTATTTTTTACAGTAATTAGCTTATACGGATTAGAATATTTGTTGCATTCTTTGATGGATAATTTTTTTGTATGTTCTTTGATATGCGTTTCTTTTACAGCGATGTATATATATGTATGTGGATTGACTTCTTTTGAGAAGAAGTTTTTTGTTACAAAGTTAATATTAATATTTTCTAAGCATCGTTGAATTATGGGAAATGAAGTGTCACCTTTAATATCTATTATTATTCCGCTGTATAATAAGGGGAAAAATATTGAATCTACAATTGCGTCTGCCTTATCTCAAAATTATAAAAAAATAGAAATTATAATAGTTGATGATGGTAGTACTGATAATAGTGCTGATATTGTAAAAGCCATTAATGATTCACGAATCAGGTATTTTTATAAAATTAATGGTGGCGTTAGTTCTGCAAGAAATTATGGTGTCCAAAAAGCTAATGGTGAGTGGGTTTTATTTTTGGATGCGGATGATATTCTGTTGCCAAATTGCTTAAGTACGTTGTATGATGTTGTGCTTTCTTGCAATCAATATTTGGATGTTGTAGCAGGAAACTATTATCGGGTAATTGGTGAAAAACGAAAATTGTATAATAATGGGAAATATCAAGGGATAGTACCTGATAATTTTAAATGGTATTTTTTTAATAAATTCTCAATGAGAACTGGATGTGTTCTTATTCGAAAGGAAATCATGGATAAGTATCCATTTAATGAATCATTATCACGATATGAAGATTTAGAATTGATTTTACGAATTCTTAAATCAGCTGTGGTATATACAATACCTGATGTCGTATTTGAGTATCGTTGTGATAATAATGCTTTAAGTAAGGCAATTGTAGAAAATAGATTTAAGGATTTTACGTTTTCAATGGATTTTCAAAATAGGACATTTTGGGAACGTTGCAAATTAGGGGAACTCTTATTTCTGGCTTCATATGCTTATCCACAGAATGTTTTTGAATTAAAGAAAAAATATGGTCTCTTTTATGTTTATAGATATGTATCCGATATTATAAAGAAATTTTATAAATTATATTTTCTTTTGCGATGAAACTAATTTGGCTATTGAAACGGAAATTATGTAACTATTTCCCTTTTAGACTTTATCAAATATATATCAGGCTGAAAAATATATTTAGTACACCTGCGTTTGGTTATTGTTCTGCATCGACTCAAATTGGTTATCCTTTTCTTGCGACAAAGCCAAAGAATGTCTTCTTATATGAATATACTCGAATTAATCCAGGAGCAAAGATTATTATTTATACTGGAAAATTTAAATTGAAGAAATATTCTGAGATTGCTTATGGTTGTACGATAATTACAGGTAATCATACACCTACTGTTGGGATTCCTCAATATGTGTTAGGGCATAGTCATATCAATGACAGAGAAAACGATGTGATTGTTGAAGAAGATGTTTGGATAGGAGCAAATGTTACATTGTTATCAGGATGTCATATTGGTCGAGGTTGTGTAATTGGAGCTTGTTCTTTAGTTAATAAAGAAATTCCTCCATATGCAGTTGTGGTTGGTATTCCAGCTCGTATAATAGCCTCAAAATTTAGTATTGAGCAGATATTGAAGCATGAAGCAAAGCTTTATCCATTTAATGAACGTTTTAATCGTGATTATTTGGAAAATTTATTTTCTACTTATTATAAAGAAATGCGTAGTATTGGTGTAGATTCATTTGATATATGAAATTTTTTTGGAATAAATACCTTGTTTTTTTATTGTCATTTTTTCAACCAATGATAATAAATATAGGTGGTGAAGTATCTCCTAGTTTCCTTTTTATATTATTTTCATCACCTTTTTGGATACAAGAACTGAAATTTAAGCATGATAGAATTTTACAGTATTTTGCAATTTTATTTGGCTTACTTTTAGCTGTGCAATTTGTTTGGATTCCTTTTGCTCATACAACTTTATTTATTCAAATAAAGGGAATAATGGTTACAGTTTCAGGACTGACATATTTTGTATATTTTTATTTAGTTATGAGGAAAAATCCAAAAGTGGTTAAGTGGATTGTTTTGGGGGAATTTTTAGCCTCTTTTGTTTTTATGAATGTATTAGTAGAAAGAGAAGGAAGTGAGTTTGGATTTTGGAAATTTCAATTAATGCCTCGATTGGTTATTTCGGTAATACTTGTATTTTTGTGGTTTGTGAAATTTTATTGGATACAAAAAATAGCTCCTTTTTTATTGATTGGAATTGGAATATTAGGATTAGCAACTGGGGCACGAAGTACTGGTTTAGTAGCTTTAATAACTGGAATGTTGACATTGAGTTTACAACAGAAAGAATATTTTCAGATAAAAAATGTAAAAACATACCTTATTATTAGTATTGTTCTTCTTTATATTGCTTATGCTTTTATTTATGTACCTAATGTTTTAAATGGAACGATACAAGCTGGAAACACAGAACAATTAAAAAGAACTGATAATCCGTATAATCCTCTCAATTTGTTGAAATTAGGGCGTACGGATGCAATAATTCCTTTTGTAGCGTTTGCAGATAAACCAATAACAGGATGGGGATATTTTACAAGAGATCCTAATTTTAAATATAGAAAATTGCAAATAAAAGAAATGTCTTCAATTGAAGAAATGGCTTCAATGCATATAGAAATAGGTCGTCATTATAATATACCGGGGCATAGTGTTTGGGGATATTATTCTTGTTCTTATGGAATAATAGCTTTTGTGACCATATTTCTAATAATTATAAGGACTTGGCAATATGCTTATAGGTCTTTTAATCAACAGAATTGTTGGCTCTTATATAGAAATTTTTTACTTGTAGATTTTACATGGAATGTTATATTTTCTCCAATGGCTCATTTTAAAACATTACCAATGTCTATAGCTATAATATTGGTATTGTCCACTTTAAGGAATCGTCAAATTTGGAGTAGAAAAGAAAAATTGTATAATGATTCAGCAAATGTAATAAGATAAATAATTGAAAGTTAGACTATATAGCTAAAATTCAATGTGATAATTTAATTTCTTAAAGTAGGAGGATTTGGTAAAATATTGATATGTTTAAATCTATAAATTATTGGAAATTAAAGATATAAATATAATAAATCACTGAGTAATTATAATTTATAGAAATTGTGCATTATTTTTTGCTATAGAAGATAGTTTTTCGATTTTGAATATGCTTTTTAAGAGTAATTTAAATATTTTATGTTGTGAATGATATGAAATCTCCAAAAATCATTGCAGAAATCGGTTGCAATCACAAGGGTGATATGGCAATCGCAAAAGAGATGATTATGACTGCTGCCACTTATTGCAAGGTGGATGTGGTCAAGTTCCAGAAACGTTGCAACAAAGAACTGTTGACTCCGGAAGAATACAATGCTCCGCATCCTCATCCGGAAAATTCCTACGGAAAGACATACGGTGAGCACCGGGAATTCTTGGAGTTCAACCTTGACCAGCACCACCAGTTGCAGGAATGGTGCAGGGAATATGGCGTGGAATATTCCACTTCTGTATGGGACATCACCTCCGCCAAGGAGATCTGTACACTGCATCCCAATCTGATCAAAGTGCCTTCCGCCTGCAACCTGAACAAAGGTTTGTTGGAATACCTGTGCGATAACTTCGGCGGTGAAATCCATTTGTCTTTCGGCATGACTACCCGTGATGAGGAAGAACAAATCATCCGTTTCTTCGAATCAAAAGGGCGCAACAAGGATTTGGTGATTTATGATTGCACATCGGGTTATCCTGTACCTTTCGAAGATATTTGTCTGCTTGAAATCACCCGTTTGCGTGAACTGTATGCTGATTGTGTAAAGTCCATCGGTTTTTCCGGGCATCATTTAGGCATAGCTGTAGACTGTGCAGCTGTAGCTCTCGGTGCAGAATGGATAGAACGTCACTATACGCTCGACCGTACTTGGAAAGGTACAGACCATGCGGCTTCGCTCGAACCGGACGGAGTACGTAAATTAGCTCGTGACTGCCGTGCCGTAGCGAAAGCGTTGACTTATAAGAAAGAGGATATTCTTGATATAGAGAAAGTGCAGAGAAACAAATTGAAGAAAAATCAAGTGAAATGGTAATCGCATTCATACCTGTAAGGGGTGGTAGCAAGTCTATCCCTCTTAAAAACATCAAGCTGTTCTGCGGCAAACCTTTGGTCTGTTGGAATATCGAGGCATTGGAACAATGCCAAGAAGTGGACGAAATTATTGTTGCTACTGATTCGGATCAAATAGAAGAGACGGTAATATCCCGATATTATAATAAGACTAAAGTATATCGGCGTTCTGCCGAGAATGCTTGTGATACGGCAAGTACGGAAAGTGTGATGTTAGAATACATTCGTTATGCACAGCTTTCTGCGGATGATATCTTTATGTTGGTTCAGGCTACATCCCCACTGACAGAAACCATTCATTTTATGGAAGCGTTGGATATGTATAGCAAAGGTGAATACGATTCCATCCTTACCTGTGTACGCAATTTCCGTTTCTTTTGGAATGAGGACGGCACAAGCATGAACTACGATTACAAGAACCGTCCCCGCAGACAGAACTTCTCAGGTATGCTGATGGAGAACGGTGCCTTCTATATTAATAAGGTAGGAAGCATCCTTAAATCAGGCAACCGCCTCAGCGGACATATCGGCATTTACGAAATGCCGGAGTACACTGCAACGGAGATAGACGAGCCTGATGATTGGATTGTTCTGGAGAACTTGATGCGTAAACACATCTTGTCTAAACGCAAAGAAACGAAAAAGCCCATCAAGCTTTTCTTATGCGATGTAGACGGAACGTTGACAGACGGAGGTATGTATTATTCCGAGAACGGGGATGAATTGAAGAAGTTTAATACTCGTGACGGCATGGGATTCCAGTTGCTTCGTGAAGCTGGTATAAAGACAGGTATCATCACTTCGGAAAACACTAAAATAGTGGAAAACCGCGCAAAGAAGTTGAAAGTGGATTTCTTGTATCAGGGTAAACGGAATGGTGGAAAGCTGGCTGTCGCTAAAGAGATATGTGGACAGCTTGGCATTTCATTAAATGAAGTGGCTTATATTGGAGATGACGTAAATTGTATGGAGTTGCTTGAAACTGTTGGTGTTAAAGCTTGTCCGGCTGATGCTGTTGAAGAAATTAAGAAAATGCAAGATATAAAAATAATGGATGAGTGTGGTGGTAATGGAGTCGTTCGGGAATTTATTAATCAAATATTAAATAAATAATGCTGTTAAGTGTATTGATTGTAAATTATAATAGTGGGAAATTTTTAGAAAAAGCCATTCGTTCTGTTATTAATCAAAAGTGTGAGGATTGTGAATTATTGCTTGTAGACGGTGGAAGTACGGATAATAGCCTTTCTATCATAAACAAGTATACAAAGTATATCAGTTGGTGGATTTCAGAAAAAGATAGAGGACAAAGTGATGCTTTTAATAAAGGCTTTGCACATGCTCAAGGCAAATATTTAATGTGGTTGAATGCTGATGATTTACTATTATCTAATTCTTTGACTGTTATATGCAATTATTTAAGGAGATATCCTAAAACTCATTGGTTGACCTTTAATACTCTTATTATTAATAAAGATGATGAGGTTATAACGGCGATATATGGCAATAAATGGAATGCATTTTGTGCCAAATATTATGGTCCTCAGGTTGATAGTGCTACGTCAGTGTTTAGTAAAGAATTGTATTTGAAATCTTTGGGTTTTGATTTACGTTTTAAATATGCGATGGATATCGATTTGTGGCTTCAATTTATAAATTTAGGAGTTTATTATGAAAGATTGAATTACTTTGTTTATGCTTTTCGCATACATGAAGAATCAAAAACAGCTTCAGGAGGATATAAATGTAAGCCTAATCAAGAACGTATTGTCCAAAGTCGGCAAATTCAGTTGAAAAATCATTTTCATCCTAATAAATTAGGTTGGTTTATTGCTATGATTATAAAGTTGTTTTCAACAAAATTATTGAGTGTGATAAAAACATATTTATGGAAAAGGAAAAATGTAATAGAAATCAATCAAAAAGTTCCGTATTCATTGTAACCCGTCCAATTCAATATATTAATGTATTGAATATTCCAAGAGTTAATGACTCTAATCGTGTTCGTGTTTTGATATTAGTGAATAGTTTTAATGGATATGAAGATATAATAAAACATTCACAAGATGCTTTTTGGTTTAAAATAATCGTAGCATCTTCTGTTTATAAAGCGATTGATTGGGTTATTAAATCTCAATCGTCAATAGATTCTTTGTATTTATTTTCGGATTATGGTATTAGAATCCATTTGAAATTGAATCGATTGCATAATGTATCCATTTTTTTGTATGAAGAAGGTGTTGCTACATACAACCGCTCTTTTAGTTCCGGTTTTGGAATACGTTCATTGCTTTTTAAAATTTGCGATAGAAGTCTTTTTTCAGGTTGTTATATAGGAAATTATCCTAATCTCAAAGGTATTTATGTATATAATGTTAAATTGTTTCGTCAATTAAAACCTTTTTGTAGTCATCCAGTATATACTTTTGAAAAGAATTTTTTTGAAAATATTAGGACGAATGAAAGAATAGCTTTCTTGGTCTATAAAGAAAATATAGATTATTTGACGGGGAAAAATGTTTTGCTGTATTTGTCAGATTGGAATTATGATTCAAAAATCATTGACATTTGTTTACAATATCATGATTATATCAAAATATTAAAGCCACACCCTCATTTGAATAGTGATGATAAATTTGACAATTTATTTGATATAAAAATAGATAGTAAATTTATCGCTGAAACCCTTATTGTTACAATATTACAAAAAGCAAAAAGTTTAATTGTTGTGCATAATAATTCTTCAGTAATCTTACATTTCTTGACGAATCCCATTTTTCATGATATTAATTTGCATAAAACTTTTTGGTTTCAAGAAATATGTGATGTAGCTAAATCTATGTAAATTAATTATGCGAATCCTCCACTACATCCCCAGCATAGACCGCACATCGGGCGGAACTACCACTTACCTGCAGCTTCTTGCCAAAGAATTAGGCAAACGGGTAGAATTGTATGTCATAACTCATGTGTCGGAAAATCCGGTTGAGATTGAGAATTGCCAGGTTTATTACATTGCGCCGTTGAGGCGTATAAGGGAGATGAAGCGGCAATGGGTGTATTGGCTTGATGAATTGGAGCCGGATATAGTGCATGTCAATACGTGCTGGATGCCTCAGTGTGCGTTGGTGCAGCAATGGGCGCAACGGTTAGGGTATAAGGTGGTGCTTAGTCCGCACGGTATGCTGGAACCTTGGATTATGAAACGGCATTACTGGACGCGGAAGGTGCCCGCTTTGTTGCTTTATCAAAGAAAAGCGGTGAGAAAGGCGGACTATTTGCATGCTACGGCTGAGAGCGAGAAAGAAAATCTGTTGAGATTGAGGTATAACCGGAAGGTGGCGGTTGTAGCCAATGGGATAGATGTAGACCATATCGCATTGAAACCGACTTGGAAAAGGAACAGGCAGCTGTTGTTTTTGTCACGCATTCATGTGAAGAAAGGGATTGAGTTTTTGTTGGAAGCGGTTGCTATGTTGAAAGACGACTTGCAAGATTATACGGTAAACATTGCGGGAGAGGGGGAAGCTGCTTATATAGAGCAACTGAAAGCAAAAGCCCAGTCATGGGGAATCGGTCAGCTTGTCAGGTTTTGCGGCGGAGTGTATGGAGACGAAAAGTGGAAATTGTTTCGGCAAGCCGACTTATTTGTTCTTCCTACTTATTCGGAAAACTTCGGTATCGTAGTGGCGGAGGCTTTGGCAAGCGGAACGCCGGTAGTAACTACAAAAGGAACGCCTTGGGAGGAACTGAATACCTGTCATTGCGGCTGGTGGACGGAAATAGGGACGGAATCTCTTGCCGAAGTTTTGAAAGGGTTCTTATCTTTGGATGAAAAAGAATTGGAAGTGATGGGACGGAACGGACGCAAGTTAGTGGAAGAAAAATATTCGGCAAAGAAAATGGCTGAGGATATGGTCAGGGTGTATGAAAATGTGTTGTGCAATTAAATGCTTGAGTTTTGTTTAATCAGGATTGCAATACTGAAAAGTTTCGTTATCTTTGTGGATGCAATCGTAATAGAAGCAAGATGAACAGAATCGTTGAAAACATACATATTGAAAATTTTAAGTCGTTGAAGGATACGGCGCTTGAAGCGTGCCGTACGTACAATCTGTTGTTAGGGCGTCCTAATGTGGGGAAAAGCAATATATTGGAAGCTCTTTCTTTGTTTTCCGTACCTTATCTGATGATGGAAAAACGTGAACTGAATGATTTGCTCAGGTATCAACACGGTATGAGCGAGTTGTTTTCTGATGGAAATGTTGTCTGCCCTATTACGGTGCAGGCTGGTAATTATCAGGTATCTTTGGAGCATACAGGTAACGCTAAATTCAAGTGGAGCATGGAGAGTGAAGCGTGGTGTGATAATCTGATGGTATCGGGGGGGAAGATAACTACAAAGAAAGGGGTGGGGGATGTATGCCCGTTGTTTAAGAAGTACGCCTTTCGTAAGTTAGATAGGTTTTCGAATATAGACGTGCCTTTCTTGCTGCCTGTCGGCGGGGAGAATTTGAAACAGATTATCCAAAACTCACCTCGCTTGACCAATGAGATAAGCCGGATGGCTGCCGGTTATGGTCTGCAATTATTGTTTGACACCTCGACCCAAGAAATCAAGTTTCAAAAGAAGTTGGGTGAGAATACGGTGTTTTCTATTCCTTTCTTCTCCATATCTGATACGTTGCAACGGTTGATATTTTATAAGGCGGCTGTTTATAGTAATATTGGTTCGGTTATCTTGCTTGAAGAAATAGAGGCGCATGCTTATCCTCCTTTCATTTCTAAGATTACGGGTGATATATTGGATGACGAAAGCAATCAATACTTTATTACTACGCATAGTCCCTACGTGGTGAATGATTTCTTGGAACAGCGGGGAAAAGACTTGGCTGTTTATCTTGTTGATATGAAAAACGGAAGGACTATTGTGCATCGCCTTTCTGACAAGGAATTGGAAGATGTTTATAATGACGGTATCGATTTGTTTTTCAATTCGGACTTGTTTTTTAATGATGAGAGAAATGGATGATAGCGTTATTTTGCCGGAATGTTATATAGATACCAATTTGATTGAAACATTGGTGCCTCCTGTGCGTGGATATAATCATCAGAAAGGCTGTCCTGCTGTAGCTAAAAAGATGAAAGAGAAATTTGCCGAAAGTTTTGCGGTCGGTATTATGGATAAAGATAAACGGACAGTCTCTTATTTGCAAGAGTTTTCGATAGTTGCATCCGACCAAGTATTGGATGTGTATAAACACCGGAGCAGGCCTCATTATATTATATTGATAGCACCTGCTGTAGAAGATTTTATATTAAAGGCTGCTGCAGAATTGCATCTTAGCCTAAAAGAGTATGGCGTTCCGGAAACATTGGATGAAATGAAGAAGGAAACAAAGCAGACGGACGCGAAAAGTTGTCTGAAGTATAAAACGCTGTTTAAAGCGTTACGGAAGGCAACGGAATGCCAAAAATTGTCGGCTGTCATTTCTTATCTGAAAAAAGAAAAATACAGCGCAAAGGAAGATAGAATCAAGTCGCTTGTCAATGCATAAGAATCTATAAATAGAAAAACAACTGGGAAGTTGCGGCGGCAACTTTTTTTCAACATATCAATCAAATTCATTACGTAATGGATTTAACCAAGCATACGCCGGGGCACGTGTCGTTGTCGGTAAAGGTGAAACGGGCTATATGGAATGTGGCCTGCCTTTGCTTGTTCCGGTTGTTTCCTACCAAGCTTTTCCGTCTGTGGCGCATCTTGTTGCTTAAGCTTTTCGGGGCTAAAGTGCAATGGGATGCGGAAGTGTATGCTTCCGCTAAAGTATGGGCACCATGGAACCTGCAAATGGGGCATCGGGCATGTTTAGGGCCTGATGTGATTTGTTACAATCAGGATAAGGTGGTATTGGAGGACGATGTGGTGGTGTCGCAATACGGTTATTTGTGTACGGCATCGCACGATGTGGATATGCTGAATACGGCAGACGGTTCGCTGGTTACCGCTCCCATTTGGATAAAGGAAAAAGCTTGGATTGGTTCGAGGGCTTTTGTCGGGCTGGGAGTCTGCATAGGGAAGGCAGCCGTGGTAGGGGCAACGGCTTCGGTATATAAAAGTGTAGAGGATTATCACGTAGTGGGCGGTAATCCGGCAAAATTCTTAAAGAAAAGAATCATTAAAGATGAATAACACCATCGCAGCCCTTATTCTTACGAAGAATGAGGAGAAGCATATTGAGCGTTGCATCCGTTCGTTGGAAGGAGTGTGCGACGAAATCTTTGTAATCGATTCGTTCAGTACGGATAAGACTTGTGAAATAGCTAAGGCTTTGGGCGCTCATGTGGTTCAGCATCCGTTTGAAAATCAAGCGAAACAGTTTAATTGGGCAATTAATAGTTGTCCGATTATGGCTAAATGGATATGGCGGGTAGACGCTGATGAATACATCGATAAGGCTTTGGCTCAAAAAGTTTTGGAGCAGATAGATAATTTGTCGGATGATGTAAATGGCATTTATGTGAACAAGAAAATTGTTTTTATGGGCAAGCCATTGTTGCACGGAGGTTGGTATCCTGCGCAGCAAATAAAAATTATCCGTAAAGGATTTGGGGCGAGTGAGGATAAATGGATGGATGAACATTTGATTATTTTTTCAGGTAGAACAATTTCTATTGACGGCGATCAAACGGATGATAATTTAAATGATTTATCGTGGTGGACACAAAAACATAATGGATATTCGAATCGAGAAGCTATAAATATGCTTCTTATGGAATATGGGTTAGACAATCAGGACAGAGAAGTACAACCTAAATTTTGGGGAACAGGCGCAGAGCGCAAGCGTTGGCTGAAATTAAAATATATAAAAGCTCCGTTATTTGTCCGTCCGTTCATTAATTTCTTTTTGCGCTATATCCTGAGAGGCGGTTTCCGCGACGGGAAAGAGGGCTTTATCTGGCATATCCTGCAAGGGTTTTGGTACCGGATGCTGGTGGATGCCAAGATATACGAATTGAAAAAGCGTTTTCGATTTGATAAGGAACAGATTAAGGCTTATTTGATAGAGAATTATGTGAGGCGGTAAAAGCCAGTTGCATTAGCATATTCGCACATTTGCACATTAGCAAATTCATTATATACAATCGTGAAAATTTCTATTATCACTTCTTGTTTTAACAGGGAAGCGACTCTTGCGCAGACCATAGAGAGTGTATTGTCGCAAGATTACGCTGACATTGAATATATCATTGTAGACGGTGCCAGCAACGACAGGTCGCTGGAAGTAATCAATTCGTATCAGGGACGGATAGCCAAAGTGATTTCGGAGCCGGACTCGGGGATGTACGAAGGTATTAATAAAGGAATCCGCATCGCTACGGGAGATGTCATCGGGCTGTTGCATTCGGATGATTTCCTGTTCGACAACCATATCATTTCGAGTATAGCCGATGTGTTTCGGGAAACCCAGGCGGACATGGTGTATGGCAACGGCTTGTTTGTAGACGCCCGGCAGACCGACCGGGTGATACGCAACTGGATAAGCGGCAAGTATCACCGGTGGAAGGTAAGGATGGGCTGGCTTCCGTTGCACCCTACGGTATACGTCAAGCGCAGCGTGATGGAGCGGTTAGGGTTGTATGACGAGAGCTATAAGATAGCTTCCGACTCCCAACTATTAGTGAGGTATTTGTACAGAGCCAGACTGCACGTGGAATATCTGGATAAATATATCCTGAAGATGCGGATGGGCGGGCTTTCTACCGATGCCGCACGAAGGATACAGATGTGGAAAGAAGATGTCCGGCTGTATAAGGAACTGGGCTTTTGGGGAGTGCCCGAAAAGCTGATGAAGATGGGGTGGAAAGTGCCTCAGTTCATCGAAGCGAAACTGAAGAGAAGTTTTACCAATGGTTGATAAAAGGGAAGCGTTTCTTTTCTTTTTGCGCCGGGGATTATCGGGGAAACCGTATACGGGACGCGTGGGATTCCTGTTGACACGGGATGCGTGGCAAGAGTTGTTCGAGATGGCACGTGTGCAAGCGGTAACGGGATTGTTTGTAGACGGGGTGGCTTGCACCTCTTTGCGTCCGGACTGGGATTTGTGGGAGCAATGGGTGGCACACCTTTTTTATATAGAGCAGATGAATGAACGCATCGCCAAGCGTGGGGAAGAATGGGTGAGCCGGCTGGCGGAAGCGGGCATTCGGGCTGCTGTCTTTAAAGGCTCGTCGGTGGCGGCATGGTATCCTAATCCTTTGCACCGGAGCTTCGGCGATATAGATATTGTCGTGGAAGAGGATTGGGGAAAGGTAGAGGAACTGCTTCGGACGGAAAAGGTTTCGTATCAAAACGAAAGGGGAGACCTGATTGTGCACGAAGCGGGGCTGACCGCCGTTGAACTTCATCCCCGGCGGGAATACTTGTATAATCCGGTGACGGATGCCCGCTTGCAAGCCCTGTTGAAAGGCGGAATCAGCAATGAGCTTTATTTGGTTTGTCTGATAGTGCACTTGCGCCGCCATTTCCTGACGTATGGCATCGGGTTGAAACAGGTGTGCGATGTGGTGATGATGTTGCGCAACGCCCGGTTAGACCGTGAGGAAGTGGCGCGCATGTTGCATCGGTTGCGGATGGAGAGGTTCAGCCAGACGTTGTTCGGTTTTATCGATATGTATTTGGAAGGCTGCGTAGCTTATCCATTGGTGCCGGTGTTCCGAGATACGGATATGGACTTGCTGCGGAAGGTGGTTTTCGGCGACGGGTATTTGTTGAAATTAGCTTTGGAAGAGCGGGGAAGGCAGTCGCGTTTCCCGCTGTGCCGGATTATGCGGCATGCTTGGTTTTGGACGAAAAGGGGCATTCGATTAGGGCGCATGATGCCCTGCGAGGCAGGTTGCTTCCTGTTGCATCAGGTTGTTTGGAGAATGAAACCTGCCGCTTGTATTCATAAAGATTGAGAACTTCAATTCTATTCTATAAATATTTTACGTAAAATGAGAAAATTTGTAATTGGAATCGGGATGCTGTTGCTGTTTATCGCCAGCGGCATCCATGCACAGACTGTAGTGAGCGATACATTGGTGAGCGAAGAGGTGCCGCAACCTCAACCTACCGATGACGAATATCGCATTGTGACCAACCGGTTTTGGGATAACTGGTTTATCTTGGGCGACTTCGGCGGACACGCATTCGCCGGAGACTATGGAAGCGTAGGGGATTTTTCGGGATTGCTTTCGCCCGATTTCAATATCGGTATCGGTAAGTGGTTTACACCGGGTATCGGTGCGAAAATCCAGTTCGGCTTGTCGAATTCGAAAGGATATAGCAAAGAAGAAACGTATTTCACTTACGGCGACCCGATGACCGCTTCGGACGGTTCGCTTTATTGGAAGTCGAAGAACAAGTGGTGGGATTTGAACGTGAACGCCATGTTCAACCTGTCTCGTTTAATCAAAGGTTACGAAGGCAAGGAGTCCGACCGCTTGATGAACCAGTTTATCGCTTCGGTAGGTATCGGCGCGCTTCATCACCGTGACATCGACGCGCAGCGGAATGAATGGAGCGGGCATGTGGAGTTGCAGTACAGCCGCTTCTTCAATAAGAAGAAAAGCGTTTCATTGGATGTGAAAGCGCACGCTATTTTGTTTCAGACGAATTTCGACGGCATTACCTTGAAGTCGAACGGAGAAGACAGCAAATGGTGGGATTCGAATATCGGCTTGAGTGTCGGCGTGACTTATTATTTCAAGAAACGTCATTGGGACCGATGCATTCCGTGCCAGACTCCGATATACATCAACAATACGGTGGTGCCGGCTCCGGTGGTACAGGAATGTCCGGAATACAGAACGCTGGAGTTTTTTGTGTTCTTCCCCAACAATTATTCGGGACGCGACGATGCGCCTATCGTAGCGGATGCTCCGGTCAATGCCATCGATTATTTGGCTGCGGGCATCTTTACGCAACGCGGGTTTAAAGATACGGATGCTGTAGCCGGACGTTTGGCTTCGGGCGCTTCGATAGCTTCTTTGGCTACGGTTGACGTGCCGACCGAAAAGGCTGGCCAATGTCAGGCAATCGACGGGGTAGCCCGCGGGTACGAAATGTCATCGGAACCTATTTCGTTGAGCATGGAAGCCGGAAGCATGCGTGCGTTCGAGGAAAAGATGGATTATTATTACGCGCCGATTTACAGCGGAGGAAAGACGTGGTATTACCGTGTGGATAAAGAGACCACTACACAGAGCTTGCTGTCGGATGAGAACTACCGGGAAAGCACTTCGTATGGCTTGAACGCCCATGCAGGTCTGGATGTGGTGAAAAAGAACATCAAGATAGAAGACCATACCGCTTTGTATAGTTTCGCCGATGTTTACGCCGCCATTGAAGGCAACAGCGGGTATGTGGCTCAGGCTGCCGATGAAGCGGCGGTGAAAGAGCTTGCCGAAGTGTTGAAGCAAGGCCGCATCTTGTATGTCCAAGCGGAAGGTTTGGCTACGAGTCAGGATAACTACATTGGTGAGAATGCTGAAAACATCGGCTTGGAGCGTAACCGCACGTTGGCTTATAACCGTGCGCGTACGGTCATCAAGTGGCTGCGTGGCAACGCGATGTTTAAGAACGTATCGAACAACGATTTCTCGATTAACGCACTGACCGACCCGATTGTGACGGTGAACGACAAGAGCACACGCGGGCTGAACGCTAAGTTGAACCGTTGTGTGAAGGTACGCATTCATTGCGTGATTGATAAATAAGTTTTAAGGAGGCCTGCATTTTACCAATAAGGAGTTAGAAGGAGTTATTTTCAGGGAGTTAAAAGGAGTTAGAAGCCAATACTTCTTATACTATTGTCCTTTAACTCCTGCCGAAAGCATAACTCCTTTTAACTCCTTTATCTCTTTTTTTATCTATGTCTTCCGTTGACCAGAAATACAAAGAAGCGCTTCGCCTTTATGCCGAAACGTCAAAGACTGCCGCGCAAATAGCGAGGGAATGCAACGTGGGGGCGGCTGGCTTCCGGGCGTATCTGTACCGGCATCACCGCTATTTGCTGCTTGCACGCTACGGCATGGAAGGAGAGGAACCTTCGGTGAAGCTTCGTCCCAAGCGTGGGCAGCGTCCTTCCGCACATCGTAAATACAAGCAAGCGGTAGAAGCGTGCGATGACTTGGCATATATCAGCCTGAATGTTTCGGAGATTGCCCGGATGTGCGGGGTGAGTGCTACGGCGTTGGGGAACTTCCTGCGGTTGCATTATCCCGATGTATTGGAGCGGAGGGAGAAAGCGAAAATGCGGTTGGGCATTGCCGATAACGCGAAGCGGGGAGTGCGTAAGCAAAGTAAGGAAACATACGCCCGTGCGGTAGAAATGTACCGCACCACGGACATGACCATACCCGAAGTGGCAGAAGCTTGTGATGTTTCATTGGGAGGATTGAGCCAGCATTTGCGCTTTTACCATAAAGACGTGATAGAAAAACGTTTTGCTGAACGTGAACAAGCCCGGAAGGGGAAGAAACGGATCGGGAAGATATCCGGTAACGGACGAAAGCATGTGCCGGATAAAGAAACGGTGGAAAAATACCGGGAAGCGTTAGAACTGTACCGTGGTACGGATATGATAGTGAAAGACATCGTGCGGCAGACGGGAGTCCCTATGGAAGGTTTCCGTTATTACCTGCGCACATGGCACCGTGATCTGATGCTGGAACGCAGGGGAGCGGAGGCGGCGACGTGTGCTCCCGAAGACATTGATTTGGGTAAGACCAAGCGTTACTTGAAATCGACCTCCGCTAAGTATGCCCGGGCGATAGCCAGCCTGAAAGCGGATGCCCGTCCTGTGGCAAGCGTGGCGGCAGAGTTTGGCTTGAATCCGGAAACGTTCCGGATGTACCTGAAAGAGCACGAGCCGGAACTTGCACGCCGGCAAGGCATGATTAAGACGGCTGAAGGGAGAACCGTATCCCTGCAGGCGACAGAAAAGTATGCGGAAGCCATCCGGCTGTATGAGACTACCGTGGAAGACTTGAAGTCGATAGCCGGGCGGTTGGGGCTGGTGTATAACAGCTTGGGCGGATATGTGCGGCGCAATTGTCCGGAGGCGAAAAAGAGGCATGAGGCAGTAGTAGATAGCATGAAAAAAAGAAAAACGGATGGAGGAGAAAACGGTAGCTAATGAAATCTTATTCCGTGATGTAGCTGCTTTGTTGCAAGAAGGTTATCAAGTGACGATACCGGTACGCGGGCAAAGTATGCGTCCGTTTCTTGCCGGCGGCAGGGATAAAGTGACATTGAAGCGTTGTACACCCGACGAGTTATCGCCGGGTGTTGTTGTATTGGTACGTGAGGGCCGGTGCGGGCGCGTGGTGCTTCACCGTATAGTTTCCCGGCAAGCAAACCAGTTGACGTTGCAAGGAGACGGCAATGCCCGAAGTGCGGAAACGGCGGATGTGCGTGAGGTATTAGGCGTAGCGGTGGCTTTTATCCGGAAAGGAAGGTTGTATAAAGCCTCCGGCATCGCATGGCGGACGTATTCTTTTTGCCGGAGGGTATGGATGAAGGTCAGAGGAATGTCTGCCTGAGGATGATAATCAGTGTGAAAGGCTGACAACGCCAAGCGTTTCCAGCTGTTTGAGCAGTTCTTCCGTGTCGGCAAGGGCTTCCGCATAGGTCACGTTGTATTCCTCGGTAAGGCATCGCGCCAATTCTTCCGAAGTGGGGTTTTCGGTCTGCTGTAACCGGGTGATGAGGCTGGTTGCTGTATCGTTCAGCATCAGCATTTTCGAGAAGTCTACTTGTTCGCCGCAGCCTATCAGTACGTTTTCGCCGGCGATGTTCCGTATCAGGAAGTCTTTCTTGAGGGTTGCTTTCATCATGGTCGGGAGTTATAAAATTGGTTATGCCGAACGCATACGGAGCGGAAAGGCTTCGTGCGTCCGGCATAGCAAGCATTAATTAAAGCGAAACTAAAAAGTTGTCTTTGTTATTCACAGATAATTTTAAATGGTTTAAGGTCTATTTTTTGGTAAGTCGAACCTGCGCGCGATTCTGATGAGTAAGTCCCTCCTGTACCGTTGACAATCGGCAACAGGTCGTGTACGTCGTATGCCAATATGAGGTGGTGGATGGTGTTGGTGTTCATGGTCAGTCCCTTGGGGGCAACCTGATAATAATATTCGTTTCCGTTATAACGGATGCACACATAAATACGGAAATCGTCAGCACTCATTCCTGTATAGAGTGGGGACAAAAGGGTTAGCTCTGTGTTGTATCCGTATCCTTGGTAATCTATATTATTATAGGTTTGGTCGACTTCCTCAAAAACAGTATAGGTTTGGTTGTGTGACGCATAATAGCCGTAGCCTTCGCTGGTATTATTTAATACGTCATACCAACTACAGAAGTTCGGACCGAAATAAATCTTAATCTCGAAGTCTTCAGGGTTAATTTCTTTTTCTCCTTGATCTAAAATTTGATGCCATTCTTCGGAAGTTATTACATGGGGTTGGTCTTCGGTTACGTTGCTGTTGGTAAATAAGATGTGAATCTTAAATCCGGTGCAGTGTCTGGTTACGTCAATGTATTGGGTGTCTCCCATCATCAGTTCGATTAAATTGTCGCCGGTATAGGGGGCACTTTTCAGTATTTCTCTGGCAAGTACTCCCTCTGCATTTTTAGGTTGTTCGAAAATGGTGGGAGTACCTTCTATCGGAGAACTATTTGTATTACTTTTTGTTGCTTCCCAAGTTTGGTTAGGAATTGTCGAAAAATAAATTTTCTCGTTCGCATTCAAGGTGATGGACTGACCTCCTGCATTGATGGTAAATGTTTTTCCGTCTTCGCTTTTTGTCACTTGTATATTAAAGCATTTGTTGCTGTTTTCGCAGTCATTCTCTAAATCAATCTGAACGCTTTCTAAGGTTTCTGTTCCATTTTCGTTGATGCGATGCAGGTAAATGTATTTTTGTTGGTATTCGGAAGTAAAGATACCGTTTTCTGCGTTAATCCCTCTTGAATAGTTTGTGGAGCCATTTTCTGGGTTTATGATGATGTCGGCGGCATAAGTGCCCGGCTCGACTGTTGATACGTTGGTCTTTTCTTCATCTTGGCAAGACATCATTCCCATGCATATTGCCAAGATTCCTATTATTCGTATTGCTTTCATTGCTTTCATCTCTCCTTATTTGCTTAGTTGTTGTTCCATGTATTCCAATCGATGCTTCCTTCTCTGAAGCTTTCTACGTGTGTACTGCTTGATGTCCCGTTTTGGTTGATTCGGATGCAAAGATTACTTGCGCATATCACATCGCTGCATTCAAATTTCATCACTTTGGCTGTTGGTTTTGTGTATTCCTTTTTCATCGCTTTAAAATTTTAATTTTTGTTTCGCGCAAAAATAGAGATTATCCATAAAGAGGCGATGGGAAGGGAGGTGACAGTTTGTCACAAACGGGTGTGGAAAAGTCATAGATGCCCGGAAAGGGCTTCTTGCTTGCATTTGTGAAGTAGGATGGATGGTGAAGCTAAAACGTATCGTGTGCCTGCAAGCGATGCAGTTATGTCGTTCCGGTTCCGTTGTCTTCTTTCAGCCTGAAATAAAAAGTGTGGTCGTAGAATACAGGCTCTATTAAACCGAAGCGGATGAAGTCGGCAAGGAGGCTGATGATTTGTTTCCGGTTCATGCGGGTGAGCCGTTGGCACTGGTTGAGGGTAAGGGCGGGGTGTTGTTTCAGTAAGGAAAGAATCTGTTGTTCGCGGGGAGTATAAGCGATGATGATTTTTTCTTCGGTGCGGTTGTGCCGCCAGATATTCAAGTGGATAGGGCTTGCCAGGATGTTTTCGTCCTTGATGCGGACGTATGCCCATTTGCGTTCTTCGGCATCAAGGGCATAGACCGGTTTCTGCGGATTTTCGTCTATCACGACTTCCAATACGTCTTTTCCCTCTACCTTATATATATAGGTATGTATATCGACGGGAGGTTGGCAATAACGCTGGGCAGCGGCTTCTATCATGTAGATTTCTTCTTCCGAGCGCACGCCCGCTATTTTGCCATTGTCTTTTACACCCACTAACAGGCGTCCTCCTTCGGTATTAGCAAAGGCGGAGATGCTTTTGGCTATCTTCCGTGCATCGGATATTTCGAACTTGAAGTCTTGATGTACGTGTTCGCCTTCGCTGATGAGCCGGCGGATGTAGTCTGCGGAATGTGTCATAAGTCTGTTTGGAAACGCAGATTTACGCAGATTTTCGCAGATAAAAATTCAATCATTCATTCTGCGTTAATCTGTGAAAATCTGCGTTTCTTCGTCCTATTAAGTATTGTCTAATTGGTAATAAAAATCAGTCGTTGTGTTTGTGCGTCATGATGTCGAGCACCATTTTGTCGGTTTCGTTCATGCCTTCTGCGCCGATGCGGGTCAGGTTGCGGATGCTCCGGTTTACGTTTTCCTCGATGATGCCTTCTACCGGAGTGACGCATTTCTCGTCCATTGCCATAATGGCGGACATCACCGCTGTAGATACGCCGCTGGTCACTTTCAGCGAGCAACTGGGCTTGGCACCGTCGCAAATCATACCGGTCAGGGTGGCAATCATGTTCTGTACGGCATACATTACCTGTGCGTATTTGCCTCCCATTAGATATGTGATGCCGCAACAGCTTCCGGTAGCGGCTACTACGCATCCGCACAGAGCCGAAAGCTTGCCTAAACTCTGTTTGATGTAAATAGCGGTGAGGTGGCTCAGCGTAAGGGCACGTATCAGTTCTTCTTCCGATTTGTGGCTGTCTTCGGCATAGATTACTACAGGCATGGTGGCTGCGATGCCCTGGTTTCCGCTTCCCGAGTTGCTCATTACCGGAATCATGGCGCCTGCCATACGGGCATCACATGCGGCAGAGGTGTACGAAAGAATATGGGTGAAGGTATTGTTACCCATGATTTGCTTTTCGTTGTGGTTTTCTTTCAGCATACGTCCCAATCCGTGTCCGTAGCAGCCTTTCAAGGCTTGTTCCGCAGCGTTTTTGTTCAAATGTTTGGCTTCGAGGATGAAGCGGATTTCGTCAATAGGGGCAGTGGTAGCAAAGTCGTACACCTTGCGCAGGGTCAGTTCCACGCTTTCCTCTTCTTGTTCCGAAGTGCCTTTGAGCCGTTTGTCGAGCGAAACTTCCCCGTTGCGGCAGAGGTAGACAAAGTGGGTATGTCCTCCGCTGATGATAGCGGTCGCCACGTCGTTTCCGCTTGTGCAGGTCACTTCGATGTAAAGTTTCTCTTCGATGTCGTCTTTCAGTGCAATGCTGATGCAATTGGGTTCGGCTATCATCTGTTTGCCTTCTTCCACCGCTTCGGGCGTGCAGTCTTTCAGCACTTCCAATTGGTATTCCGATTTCCCGATGAGTGCGCCGAGGGCAATGGCGATAGGCAGCCCTATCATGCCTGTGCCCGGAATGCCTACGCCCATGGCATTCTTCAGGATGTTTGCACTCAGATAGACGTTGATGTGTTCGGGTTTGCAGCCCAAGGTTTCGGCTGCTTTTGCTGTACAGAGTGCTACGGCTATCGGTTCGGTACAACCAATGGCTGGCACCACTTCTCTTTTCATCAGAGCGATGATTTGTTCTCTTTCCGCTTGTGGGATGATGCTTTCCATATTTTCTTGCTGTTATAGTCTTTAGTAAATTGCGGTGCAAAAATACATCTTTATTTGATATTATCACTCTTATATAGACGGGAAAAGCGGGTGATAAGGTGACATAAAAACGCAGATTAACGCAGATTTACGCGGAAAATAATAAAATCTGCGTTAATCTGCGCTAATCTGCGTTGAAAAAGGAAGCATTATTCGCCGAACCGTTCGATGACTTCCATACACATACGTCCGTTGTGGTAGGGGCATTTCCAGAAGCCGGCTTTGTCGTCTTTGCGGTTGACGGTGCCGTCGGGCAGGATGCTCCAGTGCCATTCGCCTTGCTCGTGGTCGATTAGTTTTGCTTTGATGAATTCCCAGCAGCGGGCAGCGATGTCAAGGGCGGACTCGTCTCCGAAGTGTTGGTAAAGGTTGATGTGTCCCACTACGTTCTCGGCTTGTACCCACCAGTGCAGTTCGCGGTCAATTTTCTGTTTGTCGAGGAAGTTCTCGTATATCATACTTCCGTCGGGATTCAGTCCTTCGTCGGCGGCTTGGGCGATGCGGACGATGAGCGGTTCGATTTGTTTCAAAACCGTTTCGTCGCCCAAGACCAATGCCGCTTCGTGGATGAGCCACGAGGCTTCGATGTCGTGTCCGTAGGAATAGATGCGGTATTTGTTTGTCCAGTCTTCCTCGAAGAAGAGATTGAGGTGTCCTGTCTGCGGGTCGAGGATGCGGGTGATGAACACGTCGATGAGGTTCCTCAGCTGGCATTCCAGCCGTTCATCTTTCCATACGCGGTAGAGGTTGGTGTAAGGTTCGAGGATGTGCAGGTGGGTGTTCATCGTCTTTTTCTCGTTCTCGTCCTTATCGCTCAGGCGCATATCTTCGATGGGCTGCCAGTCGCGGGTCAGGGCTTCGAGATAGCCGTTCTGCACGGGGTCGAAACTATGCTGTTCGATGACCTCGAAAAGCCGTTGGGCATATTCCAAGGCTTCGGCATCGCCTGTGGCACGGGCATATTCGCTCAGACCGTAAATGGCGAAACCGATAGCGTAAATCTGTTTCTTCGTGTCGAGCGGATTGCCTTTATAGTCGAGTTCCCAGTAGATGCCGCCGTATTGCGGGTCGTAGAAGCGGTCGATCAGATATCGTTTGGCGCGGGTGGCGGTCTTCAGGTATTCGGGTTTCTTCAGCAGGCGGTAGGCAGCCGAGAAGGTCCACAGGATGCGGGCGTTCAGTATCGCGCCTTTCGAGGCTTCGGGGCGCAGTTCGTCGTCGCCGGTGATTTCGCCGTAGAAGCCGCCTTGTTCGTTGTCTTCCATTTTGTTCATCCAAAACGGAAGAATATTGTTTTCAAGCTCGGAGCGCATTTCGTTCCGAAGCCGGTTGATTCGTTGATTCATAGCGTCTGGTTTTGTTTACCACAGAGGACACAGAGTAGCACAGAGGAAATAAATAAAAAACTCTGTGTGCCTCTGTGTTCTCTGTGGTGAAAAATAAGATTATTTTTTCCGTTTCTCATTCAGTTTGTCGATGATTTCCTTCATCTTTTGCTCGCCTAAGGGATAGCCGATGACGAAGAGCATCGAGACGAATGCCGCCGCGCCGGGGAGCCAGCTCAGGAACATCTTGATGCCTTGAATGGTCTCGGCGCTCTGTTCGGCGTTCGCCTGGAAGCCGAAGTAGGAGAGGAGCCAGCCCGTCACCGCCGTGCCGATTGCCCAGCCGAACTTCTGGCTCATCGACGAGGCACTGAAGATGAGTCCCGTGGCACGGTTTCCGCTGCGCAGTTCGGAGTAGTCGGCACAGTCGGCGTACATCGACCACAAGAGCGGGAAGATGCTTCCGGCGCAGATGCTGATGAGGCATTGGAAGACGAATATCCACACGAGGTCGTCCTTGTCGAACCAGTAGAAGACGATGCTGAGCACCGTAGCCGCGAGCATCGCAATGGCAAAAGTGTTCTTCTTGCCGATGCGGTTGCTGACCGGTGCCGCCAACACCACGCCGAGGATGTTTGCCGCCTGACCTACGGAGAGGAACAGCCCGCTCAGCACGAACGACATGCCGAAGAACGAAATGACGTGGTAGTCCGCCTCCACGATGTAGTATTTAAAGTAGTACACCGCCGCCCCGTCGCGGATAGAATTGAACACTAACGAAGCGATTCCCGCGCCGAACAGAATCCACCACGGGCGGTTGTGGAACAGGTCGCGCACGTCGTCCTTCAGCGAAGTCTTCGCCTCGTTGATAGGCTTCACCCGCTCTTTGGTCCACGAGAAGCAGCCCAAGAAGAGCACGACGCACATCACGGCGATGACCGCCACAGCCATCAACCACCCGTGCTGTTGCGCCACAGGGTCGGAACTGTGCCCGCTGAAGGCGTTCGCCATGGGCATAAACAGCAAGAGGGCGATGAAGCTGCCGATGTAGGCGAACATCATGCGGAACGTCGAAAGCGTGCCGCGCTCCTTCGGGTCGGGGCTCATCACGCCCAGCAGCGATGCGTAGGGCACGTTGATGCCCGAATAGACCATCATCATCAGCGAGTAGGTGATGTAGGCGTAGATCAGCTTGCCCGCCTCGCCGAAGGGAGGGGTATAGAACGTAAGTATGCCGATAAGCCCGAACGGAACGGCGAGGAAGAGCAGGTAGGGGCGGAACTTTCCCCAGCGGCTCGAGGTGCGGTCGGCGATGATGCCGATGACGGGGTCGAACACCGAGTCCCACACGCGGGTGACGAGGAACATCGTCCCCACCATAGCCGCCGGAAGCCCGAACACATCGGTATAGAAAATCATCAGGTAGGCGCCGAACAGCTTCCAGAACATCGAGGAAGCCATGTCGCCCAGCCCGTAACCGATTTTTTCTTTGAGTTTGATCATAGGTTCTTTTTGTTGTTTAAGATTTATGTCATACTGTATTGTCACGAAGCTGTCTCAAAATGGAAATTAACTATTAAAAAGTAATGTCATTCTGAGCATAGCGAAGAATCTCGTATGCGTCAGCTTGTGTATTCGAGATCCTTCACTGCGTTCAGGATGACAAAATGAAAGCTGATCTCTCATTTTGAGACTGCTTCGTAATCGAGCCTGCGAAAGCTTCGCCACGCCGTGGAGACGGAATCCCAGCTTGGGAAAGCTCGCCCACGCCGTGGGGAAGGAATCCCGGCCTGCGAAAGCTCGCCCACACTGTGGGGGCGGAATCCCAGCTTGCGAAAGCTTCGCCACGCCGTGGGGACGAAATCCCAGCCTGCGAAAGCTTCGCCACGCCGTGGGGAAGGAATTGCAGGCTTTATTTCTTCAGGTTCTTGTCGATGAGCCGCTTCAGCGTCTCTACCGAGGCGGTGGTGGTCAAGCCGTCTTGAGGCGTGTTCATGCAGTAGTCCACCAACTTGTCGACGGTGGAGACCGCTACGTGCATCCGTGTGTCGGACGAAGCGTAGTAGATGTACACCGTGCCGTCGTCGTCGGCAATCCAGCCGTTGGTGAAGAGCACGTTCGACACGTCGCCCACGCGTTCTTCGCCTTCGGGAGCCATAAAGTAGCCGCCCGGCGAGGCGATGAGCTTGGTGGGGTCTTCCAGCGAAGTCATATACATATATAATACGTAGCGCAGTCCGGCGGCACATCCGCGCACGCCGTGAGCCAGGTGCAGCCAGCCGTGCGGGGTCTTGATGGGGTGGGGGCCCTCGCCGTTCTTTACTTCCTTGATGGTGTGGTAGTAGCGCAGGTCGATGATTTTTTCTTCCTTCACTTCGGCGTGGGTGATGTCGTCAATCAGTGCCCAGCCGATGCCTCCGCCGCTTCCGGCGTCGATGAATCCGTCTTGCGGGCGGGTGTAGAGGGCGTATTTGCCGTCGACAAATTCGGGGTGGAGCACCACGTTGCGCTGCTGGCTCTTCGATTTCAGGTCGGGCAGGCGTTCCCACGTCTTCAGGTCCTTGGTGCGGGCGATGCCGGCGGTGGCTGTAGCCGACGAGAGGTCGCCTGCCGGGGCGTTGTCGTCGTGGCGTTCGGCGCAGAAGATGCCGTATATCCAGCCGTCTTCGTGGGCGGTGAGGCGCATGTCGTAGATGTTGGTGGCGGGGATGACGTCATCGGGCATTGTCACGGGGTAGTCCCAGAAGCGGAAGTTGTCCACTCCGTTGGGGCTTTCCGCCACGGCGAAGAACGACTTGCGGTCGGCTCCTTCCACGCGGGCTACGAGGAGGTATTTGCCGTTCCATTTGATGGCTCCCGAATTGAGCACGGCGTTCATTCCGATGCGTTCCATCAGGTAGGGATTGGTGCGTTCGTCGAGGTCGTAGCGCCAGAAGACGGGCGTGTGGGCTGCTGTCAGAACGGGGTATTTATAACGTGTGTACACGCCGTTGCTTTCGGCTACGGGTTCGTTTTTGCGGGTAATCAGAGCCTCGTGGCGTGCAAATAGGTCTTTTACTTTTTCTTCAAACTGAGTCATATTCGTGGTTGTTTATGGGTTGATGTTTTTATGGCACACAGATGACACAGAAGGACACGGATGAACACAGATTTTTATTTTTTCTAAGATGACACAGCATTGCAAAATATATTCTGTGTAAATCTGTGTTCGTCTGTGTCATCTGTGTGCTATTTAATTTAGTTTACTTTTTCATATCTCCGGCGAAGAGGGTTTTCGGGTCGTTGTAGAACGTCACGAAGTCTTTCTCCGACACTTGTCCCGGATAGGGGGCGTAGAAATGGTTCTCGCGTTCGCGGGCGTTGCGCCATACCAGTACGTAGCTGATTGGGTATTTCTGGATGACGGGCATCAGCGTCTGCGTCCACCACGTGGAGTCGGGGATGGTCTCGAATCCGGTTTCGGTGACGGCGATGGCTTTATTGTGCGCCTTGCCTATTTCGGTCATGATGCGGAGCGAGCGGTCTAAGGCTTTTTCGTAATCGTTTTTATTAAATTGGTAAGCGTCTACGCCGATAAGGTCAACGATGCTGTCGCCCGGATAGCGTTCCAAGTACTGGGTGGTGTCGTTCGGTTCCGTGCCCGGCGAGTATGCCCACAGCAGTTGGTCGGCACCTTTTTCCTTCATCCGGTTGTAGGTGATGCTCCACAACGCCTTATATTCTTTGGTAGAGCAGAGCTTCTGTCCCCACCAGAACCAGCTTCCGGTGTGTTCGTGCCACGGGCGGAAGAGGACGGGGATTTTCGTTCCGTCTGCCGTGCGGATAGAGTTCATATAGTCTGCCGCGCGGTCCAGCCAGCCGATGAATTTCTCGTGATTGGCACCGCCGGGCAATATGGAGCGCACAACGGTAGAGTCGGACACGTCCCACGTGTCTTTTCCCGTCAGCGGGTTGTCGAGGTGCCAGCTGAACGATACCATTCCGCCCCGTTCGTATTGTGCCACGGCTTCGCGGCGGATGCGTTCGAACGATACTTTGTCGAGGTTGACGCTATCGCCCAATTCGATGTGTCCCAAGTCGAACGACATCACGGCGGGATAGTCGCCGCACACGCTTTTCACGTCGCTTCGTCCTTCGTCTCCGTCCCAGCCGATACCGTACACTGGGTCATCGTGGTGTCCGAACATAAACACGCCTTTCTGCGGGAGCGTTTTCAGTGTCTGAAGCATCGCGAGCGCTTCGGGAGTGCGTTCGGGCTTCGGTGTTTCTTTTTGTTGCGGGGCGCAAGCGGTCATCGAAGCGATGAGGCAGGTGCCCGCAAGGATTGTATGGATTGGTTTCATTTTGAGTTTTCTTTAAATAGAACACAGAGGCACACATATCTCTGTGTCTTCGTGTCTCTGTGTTCGATATATATTACATTTATTTGAATTCGCCGCGTTTGATTACGTAGTCTTGGCTCATCGCGTCTTTCCACCAAGCTTGGTCGGCGTGCGGGGTAGTGCTGCCGTCCGCATCATACCACGGCATAAACCACGACCAGCGTGCGCCGGCGTTCCATTGTTCGGAGAGCAAGCCGACGGTAGAGTCGGTGTATTCCGAGTAGCCGCATTCGCTCAAGGTAATCATCTTGTTGCCGAAATCGTTTACGAGGGTTTGGTATTGTGTTCCGCAGTCGGCAGCATCGTTTCCGTAGAGGTCACGCCCGATGATGTCTACATACGCATCGCCCGGATACCAGTCGGCATCGCCTGTTTCGCTGGTCCATACCCAAATCAGGTTGTTCAAGCCTTGCGCCTTGAAGTAGTCGAACATCTGAATCCAAAGCTTCTTGAAGCTGTCGGCATTTTTGCCCCACCAGAACCAGCCTCCTGCCGCTTCGTGTAGCGGACGCCAGATGACTGGGATGTTGGCATCGTGCAGTTGCTTAAGATAACCTGCTATTTTTTCTAAGTCGGCTTGTACGGTGCGGTATTCCCATGTGCCTTCAGTAAAAGCATTATCAATGTTAAATGCCGTTTCGCTCAGGGTTGAGGTATAGTTG
>CASFRN010000047.1 GCA_949296855.1 uncultured Bacteroides sp.
AGCTGAGGGTCGCGGGTTTGAGTCCCGTCTTCCGCTCTATAAATTTTAAAGGGCAAGTACCAGAGTGGCCAAATGGGGCAGACTGTAAATCTGCTGGCTTACGCCTTCGGTGGTTCGAATCCATCCTTGCCCACGCAAAACAACTTGCGGAAGTAGCTCAGTCGATAGAGCATTAGCCTTCCAAGCTGAGGGTCGCGGGTTTGAGTCCCGTCTTCCGCTCTCCAAAGAGAATCAGGCAGTCATCGGAAAGATTACTGCCTGATTCTTTCTTTATAATATCCTCTATGTCATTTCAACCTGCCTCTAAAGATGTTCAATATATCCCGCCTTGGCAATATAATTGCTCCTTTTACAAGATTAATAATCTTGCAAAGACAACTATTATATGCCGAAAGCGTACCAAAACATCTTCATCCTCCTCCCGGCTGCCAATCATTCCGCTTCCTCTATACGGAAACGGTTTACCGTAACGCCTGCCTCATACTTTATCTCTCCACCCTCATTGATGCTGCGGCCGTTTGCCCGCATGATGATGCGTACTGCCATTCCGTCGTTGGCACGCAAAAGATATTCACCTGTGTGCCGTTGCTCGTTAACCGTATACCACATGGCATTTTGCCCATACTGCACTTCTACGTAATTCAAATCCGTATCGTAATCCCACGAAATGCGGTAGTCTGCCGTCTCGCCCCGATGAAAGGTAAACGCACATGCGCTTTCGCTATATTGCATATAAGAAAGGTCGGTCACCTCTTCGGGATAAAAGTTGAATACAACAATTTGTACAGAATCCATCCATACCACATTATTTAAAGTATAGGTTTCATAAGTCTCGCCCAAATGCTTTTTCCCAATCGGGATGTATTCGATTTCGGACTCACTGCAAGCGCAGACCATCAAAATCAGAAAGCCTGCAATCACCCAAAGCGACTTCTTCATTCTGACATCATTGAAGGTAAAGGCATAGCCGGATTTTCCTGTTCCGGTTTTCTCGACATCCACTTCTCGTATTGTTCATCGGTAAGAATCTTTTTCAGCTTCTTATTCCGCTTTTCTATCCGGTTTTGCATATCCTCTTGCATATTATCCGGCATTGGAAGACGCCTTTTACCTTCCGGCGGAAAACCGCCCATAGGAGGCATTCCGCCCATAGGAAACATAGGCGGACGCCCTCCTCCGAACGGATTCTTGCCTGTCATCCTTTCAACCTTTTCTTTTTCCTCTTTTAAATTCAATTTATAAACCTTTTTATATTGCTTTTCCGTCAACTGCAACAGTTCATCCATTTCATCGGTCAATTTCCGGGCTTCTTTTTCCGGATTAGGAACTTCTTTTACTTGCTCTGTCTGCCAAGGAAAAGCAGCGAAACCGCCTGTTACAGCAGCGGGCATCTTCCCGCCGGCAACCGCCCAGCATAAGAACAAACAACATACGCATTTCTTCATGTTTTTATTCGTTTTTTTTAATTCAACACCACGAAATTACACCGCCGTCCACTTTCCGCCAAAAACTATCAGCCAACCAACCGATTCTCCCGACAAAGCCACGGAAGTTTACAACAAAAACGATTTCCTCACCTGAACAACTTATAAATTCAGCGAAATAGTCTGCAAAATCTTCCGGTTCGCCGATTATTTTTGCAATAGTATGCCTTTCCTTTTACCTTTGCTTCACATTAATAAAAAGCGACAAGACAATGACCATTCTACAAAAACGACAACTTTTCGAGCATACGATTTACGCGGCAATCGCAATGCTGATTTTTACAATCCCTATCATCAATGAACTATTGATGGCTTACCCGGCCAACAGCAAGGCTGATTTCACCCATACCGCCCTCGATATGTGGATCATCACCTGCCCGTTCTTCTTCCTCTTCCTGATAAACAACTATATACTGATTCCATTCCTGCTACTGAAAAGACTATATGCCGGATACATGACGGCCATTGTCCTTATCATCCCCTTATTGTTCATCATCGTCCCCGAACTAATCGACTTGTTCCAGCTTGAAGGCATCACACGGCAACCCTCCCGGCTAATGCCTCCGCCTCCCCCTCCTACCCTATCCGACGAAAACATACATCATTCACCGTTTCCTCCGTTCATCACATTTACACATATCATCGTAGCCATATTATTAATAGGCTCCAACATCGCCATCCGGCTTTTCTTGAAATCGCTGCACGATGACGAACGGTTAAAGGAACTGGAGCGCGAACGACTGAAAGCCGAACTGAAATACCTGAAATACCAACTAAACCCGCACTTCTTCATGAATACATTGAACAACATCCATACCCTGATAGATTTCGATAAAGGGAAAGCACAAAAAAGCATCATCGAACTTTCGAAACTGATGCAATACGTGCTTTACGAAGCCGACAAAGGATTGATATCCTTACCTAAGGAAATACAGTTTTTAGAACACTATCTAAAACTGATGCAACTGCGCTACACCGATAAGCTGCAAGTGGCATTCCATACCCCGCTTATCATCCCCGACGTGTTGGTACCTCCCTTGCTTTTCATCTCGTTGCTGGAAAACGCCTTCACCCATGGCATCAGCCATTGCCATGAATCGTTTATCGAAGCAAACATCAGCATCGAAGCAAACTCCGTCTATTTCACCTGCAAGAATAGCGTGACCGCCCAACCCGACAAGGACAAACACCAAGGAATCGGACTGCCGAATATACAAAAACGGCTCAAGCTGCTCTTCGGCAACGACTATACTTTGAACGCAGAAGAAAAAGACAACCAATATCATGTACTTTTAATTATCCCCGCACAATGATGAACTGCATAATCCTTGACGATGAACCGCTGGCTTTGCTTAAACTGACGGAATATATCAGACAAATCCCTTTCCTTACATTGGAAAAAGCCTGTATGGAAACATCCGAAGCCAAACTTTTATTAGAGGAGAAAACCATCGACTTGCTATTTACCGATATCAATATGCCAGACATGAACGGCGTCGAATTCATCCGGACACTTGCGCAACCGCCTTTGGTCATCTTCACCACCGCCTATCCGTCGTTTGCCATCGATGGATTCAAACTGAATGCCGTAGACTATCTGCTGAAACCATTCGAGTTCGAAGACTGCCTGCGCGCAGCCGAGAAAGCGCAAAAGATGAAAAGCCTCAACTTATCCAAGCCTCATCCTATCGAGCCAAGCTCGGCAGACACACTTTTCATCAAAAGCGACTACAAAATGATACGCATTGACACCGACAGCATCAAATACATCGAAAGCATGAGCGAATATGTACGCATCTACGCTGAAGGGCGGGACAAACCCATCATCACCCTCTGCAGCATGCAAAAACTGGAGACACGGCTTCCGTCCCATTTCATACGCGTACACCGCTCGTACATCGTCAACTTGCAAAAAATAAAAGAAATATCCCGCCTGCGCATCCGTTTCGATGACAAGAAACTGATTCCCATCGGCGAAAACTACAAAGAAAGAGTGATGAACTATATCGTGCGTCACGGCATATTGTAAGCCTCTATTATCATGCAAACAGCCAAACGCCGCCCTGTCCGGACACACCATACAGGTATACCGGACGAAGGCAGCTTTGGTTTCAAGCAGTTTCGTCAAGCTGAAACTACAGTTTTCTATCGATGAAACTACAGTTTTCTATCGATGAAACTACTGTTTCCTGCGGTGAAAACCCGTAAAACGACCGCCCGTTTCAAACAACGCCTCTCCAAGCACAACTAAAGGCATCTTCCCGATTACGGGAACAAAGCCGATTCTAAAAATCATCGCACGATAAACTCAAAACTGTTTCTTATCCCGACAAAATTTTCTATATTTGCCCTTCCTAAACCAAAAACACTTCATTAGCATGATACAGATTCTACGTTTACTGGGAACAGACCAAAAACTATATCCCATAGTAGGGCCACTGGTGATGAACCCTGCCGTACTGAAATACAATAACCACTACCCTTTTAAGACGGGCGAAAAATTCTTATGGTATATCGCTACCGACGAGCAAGACAACGTACTCGGATTCATCCCATTGCAACACAAAAGAAGCGAATACAGCATCAACAATTATTATGCGCAGCAGGAAAACCATGATGAAATCCTCACCTGCCTGCTCAATGCCATATCCGATGACTATACAAACGACATGCCTCCGTTGACAGCCTTGGTGCAAACACTTCACAAAGAAGTCTTCGGGCAGCAAGGGTTCCGCACCGTAAAAGAATGGAAACTTTACATTAAAATGGAAAAAACGAATGAAAGAAGCAATAACTAAAAACGTTTACGAACTGGCGAAAGAACGGATTGATTTCATCTTCAAGGAATTCGACAATATTTATGTTTCGTTTTCGGGAGGGAAAGACAGCGGCGTATTGCTGAACCTATGCATCGACCACATACGGAAAAACAAATTAAACCGCAAGATAGGTGTCTATTTCATGGATTATGAGGTGCAATACAAAATGACCATCGACTACGTAGAACGCATCTTCGAAGCAAACAAAGACATCCTCGAAGTGTATCGGATTTGTGTCCCCTTCCGTGTGACAACAAGTACGTCGATGTATCAGTCGTACTGGCGGCCATGGGAAGAGGAGAAGAAAGACATCTGGGTACGGCCTATGCCCGAAAACGCTTATACCGCCGACCAGTTTCCCGGATTCAAGCCCGAAATGTGGGACTATGATTTCCAAATCTACTTTGCCCGATGGCTGCACCAAAAGAAGAAAGCCGCACGCACCTGCTGCTTGGTAGGCATCCGCACGCAGGAAAGCTTCAGCCGCTGGAGATGCATCTACCAAGTGCCGAAAACACTTTTGTATCACCGCTACATCTGGACGTGTAAAATCAGCAACGACGTATACAACGCTTATCCGATATACGACTGGCGGACTACAGATATATGGACAGCCAACGGCAAGTTCGGATGGGACTACAACCATCTGTACGACCTGTACTACAAAGCAGGAGTAAGCATCGAACGAATGCGCGTGGCCAGTCCCTTCATCGGTGAAGCCATCGAGAGCCTTTCGCTCTACAAAGCCATCGATCCCGATACATGGGGACGGATGATCGGACGGGTGAACGGAGTGAACTTCACCAGCATTTACGGCAATACCCACGCCACTGCCCGCAATAAAATCAAGCTGCCTAAAGGCTATACATGGAAATCGTTCATGTTCTTCCTGCTCTCTACCCTACCTGAAGAGACCCGCAACGGATACTTACGCCGGCTGGATGTCAGCATCAAGTTCTGGCGCAACAAAGGAGGGTGCCTGAGCGATGAAGTCATCCAAAAGCTCATCGATGCCAAAGTGCCCATCGAAGTGGTAGATAAAAGTAACTACAAAACCAACAAACACCCGGTACGCATGGAGTATCAAGATGATATAGACATCCCTGAATTCCGCGAAATCCCCACTTACAAGCGTATGTGCATTTGCATCCTAAGAAACGACCATGCATGTAAGTATATGGGATTCTCGCCAAACAAGGAAGAAATCAGCAAAAAGAACCAAATCATGGAAAACTATAAACATATCTGGAAATGAGAAAGAAAAAAGAAGAAACCGACGAGCCGATTCCCCAAAACTATAAAAGCCCGGTATATAACGTCATTGCCGTGCCTGTAGAGAAAGTGCACGCCAATGACTACAACCCCAACCGAGTGGCCCCGCCCGAAATGAAACTGCTCGAACTCTCTATTTGGGAAGACGGATTCACAATGCCGTGCGTATGTTATCACGACAAAGAAAAAGACGAATACATCATCGTAGACGGTTTTCACCGCTACACTGTGCTGAAAAAATCAAAACGCATCTACGAACGGGAAAAAGGAATGCTTCCCGTAGTAGTCATCGACAAAGACTTGTCGAACCGAATCGGGTCGACCATCCGCCACAACCGCGCACGAGGCACACACGATGTAGACCTGATGTCGAATATCGTATCGGAACTAGATAAAGCCGGCATGAGCGACCAATGGATTATGAAAAATATCGGAATGGATCGAGACGAACTGCTCAGACTGAAACAAATATCGGGACTGGCCGAACTGTTCGCCAGCAAGGACTTTACCATACCGCCTCCTAAGCCAGCATACCTGCCCGACCCTGAAAACACAGAAGAAAGCACAGTCCAAACCGAAGTAGGGAAATAAAACCGGGAAATTATATGCAAAGACACGCAAGATGCAGAGAAACATTACTGGAAGCCAATGAAATAAAACGCTCATCCTCCGTGTCTTTGTATACATCGGTTCTTCTCCGGCATATCTTATTTTAAGAGCCTGATAAAATCAGAAGAACATCCTCGAAAGCAATCCTCAAAATAAACCTGAGCAAAATTAAACAGGCTCTAAAAGGAAACCAATTTTCAACCGACAGGGAATGACATCTCTACTTCCATCCCGTCGAAAGCCAAATGTACATGAGGCGGAAGCGTACGCTCTACCTCGGCATGTAATCCTAACTGATGGCTGATATGAATGAAATAAGTCCTACGTGCCCGAATGCGGGCTGTCTGGCTCAAAGCTTCTTCCAAAGACTGATGGGTAGGATGAGGAGCGATACGCAAAGCGTTCATAAACAAACAATCCAAGCCTTCCAAATAAGCGTAAGATTCCTCGGGTATATATGACATATCCGTAATCCATGCCATCTTACCTATACGAAATCCTAAGATAGGAAGACGCCCGTGAACGACACGAAATGGAACCACTTCCACCGAATCCCCGTTGCTATTCGTTACCTCAAAAGGCACAAACGGCTCTATCCGCGTCAATGGAATGCGAGGAACACCCGGATAAGGATGTTCATCAAAACAATAAGGGATACGCTTCTGCAAACTGTCGGCGGTATAAGCCTCGGCATAAACCGGCACGTCACGGAACTTACAAAACGGACGCAAATCGTCCAATCCACCCACATGATCGTAATGTTCGTGTGTTATCAACACGCCGTCAACCGGCTTAAAATCGGGCAAGCGAAGGGTTTGTTCTCTAAAATCAGGTCCACAATCAATCAGAATCCTTACTCCGCCTACTTCTACCAACCCCGAACAACGCAAACGCTTGTCATGCGGGTCGATACTGGTACATACTTGACACGTACATCCCACTTGAGGCACCCCCGTTGATGTGCCGCTTCCCAATATTGTAACTTTCATACACCTTAATTATATTATATCCTATAAACACGATGCCGGCACATAATTCACTTCCGGACAAATTACAATACCGAACTTATCTTTCACAGATGCCGATACCTTCCCGGCCAATTCACGCACCTCTTCGCCCGTAGCTCCGCCCAAATTTACCAAGACCAAGGCCTGCTTATCATAAACGCCTACCCTTCCTGACTTTTTTCCTTTCCAACCGCAACGGTCTATCAACCATCCGGCAGGCACTTTCACCTTACCCTCTCCCGCCGGATAATGAGGCATATCAGGATAAACGGAACGCAACGCCTCATATTGACTGAAGGGAATGACCGGATTCATAAAAAAACTTCCGGCGTTGCCTATCTGCGCCGGATCGGGTAACTTCGCGCTCCGAATGCGGATTATGGTATTCCGCAAAGTTTCAAGCGTCAACCCGCCACGTTCTTTTTCCAATTCGGCACGGATATTGCCGTAATCTAAATGCCAAACAGGATTCTTGCTCAAGCGGAAAGTCACTCTTGTCACCACATAAACACCTTTTAAATCCTGTTTGAAAACGCTTTGACGATAAGCATAGCGGCATTCCTCTTTCATAAAACGGCGGGGGGCACCTGTAGCTATACATAGAGTATCAACCGCAACAATCAAGTCTTTTGCTTCTACTCCATACGCCCCGATATTCTGCACGGCAGCTGCGCCAACCTCACCCGGAATAAACGACAAGTTTTCGGCACCATACCAACCTTGCTCTACCGTATACGCCACAAAATCATCCCATACGACACCCGAACCCACACAAACTTCCACTTCATGCTCCGTCTCGACGCTTACACGGATTCCTCGAATAGCAGAATGTAACACCGTACCGCCAAAATCGCCTAAAAAAAGCAGATTGCTTCCACTTCCTACCGGCAATATAGGCAAAGGGGGAGATTCCCGAACCAAAAAAGAACGAAGTTCCTCTTCCGATTCATATTCTACAAAACGGGAAGCACGCACATCCATGCCGAATGTATTATGAGACAACAATGAATAGTTCCGCAAATCTTTCATATTCTCTTTAACCATTTAAAAGAATCAATCGCTCAAATCCTCAAATTGCATCAACATCCATTTCCCGTCTCGGCACTCGAAGTAAAGCGTGTTGCTGAATCCGTTTCCGAATCCCTTGAACTCTACAATCTTCGTGTCGGTATCGGGCACCGCCTCCTGCCCGTAATGGACATTCGTGAGACGCTCTTTCATCAGAGGAGGACGGAAAGAGAACCACTGCCCTTCATCAAGCGTCGTCTCCAAAATCTGAAATTCGTCTTCCGGGTCGACCGTCACAAACGATAACGGGTCTGCCAAACGCTCGCCTTGAAACACCGAATCATTGGCAAAACGGAAATAGAAATCGAAGAAATCCTCTTTCCCGCTTTCCGTATGCGCTAACTTTTCCTTATTAATCGCTTCGAGAAACCAACTCTCCTTGATGCGCTGGAAATAATAACGCTTCACCTTGCGGTCTTTCAGGTAAATCCAGTCGACCTGCACACTCCGCACCGCCGTATCTTTCTCCAGCTCCATTTCTTCTTCCCTATCGAAAAGCACGGTGTACACCGGGTCACGGCTAAAGAGCGGGTCGTATTCCCAATCTTCTTTCGCGATACGGGTCACTTCTCTCCCTTTATAATAAGAAATAGGGAAGACAATCCGCGAATGCTGGAAGCGTTCGTTTGAAGCGAAGTTGTAGAAAAAATCGGCAAAGCTCTCGTCCGCCGTGGCAGGTATCACTTCCGGACGGTCGGGAGCGGTATCCGGCACAACTTCTTCCTCGACCTGAAGCGAGTCAATCTGCTTGGTCAATGTTTCAAAAGGGTCAATCTTCTTTTTCCCACCTCCACAGGAAGCCATCACTCCTACGAGCAAACAACATCCAAATACAATTTTTTTCATGATTAGTGCTTCTGAAAAATCAGCGCAAAGGTACTTCTTTTTTTCATTCATGGAACAAAAGACATGCAGTTTTCTTTTTTATCGGAAGAAAAAGATAAAAATTCAGTTTTAATCCTTACCTTTGCGCGTAAAATAAAAAAGATAATAGGTTATGTTAACGAAAATAGAAGAATTGCTTCAGGAAGTTGACCAACTGACCGCCCAGAACACAGACGAGCTGGAAGCGCTCCGCATCAAGTACCTGAGTAAAAAAGGAATCATCAACGCCTTGATGGCGGATTTCCGTAATGTACCTGCCGACCAGAAGAAACAAGTCGGCATGAAGTTGAATGAATTAAAAAACCGTACCCAAGAACGTATCGCTGCCTTAAAGGAGACTTTCGAAAATCAGGACACGGATATGTCCGACCTTGACTTGACCCGTACCGCTTATCCTATTAAATTGGGTACCCGTCATCCATTGAACATCGTACGCAACCAGATTATCGACATCTTCAGCCGTTTGGGATTCACCATTGCCGATGGACCGGAAGTGGAAGACGACCTGCACGTATTCACAAAGATGAATTTCGCACCCGACCATCCGGCACGTGACATGCAAGACACTTTCTTTGTTGAAACTAATCCGGACGATGTAACCAAGAACATCATCTTGCGTACCCATACCAGCAGCGTACAGGCACGTACTATGGAAGTGACCCAGCCTCCCATTCGCGTCATCTGCCCGGGACGTGTGTACCGCAATGAAGCCATCAGCTACCGCGCCCATTGTTTCTTCCATCAGGTAGAAGGACTGTACGTCGACAAGAACGTATCGTTCACCGACCTGAAACAAGTCCTGCTGCAATTCGCCCAGGAAATGTTTGGACCGGAAACCAGAATCCGCCTGCGTCCTTCTTACTTTCCATTTACCGAACCCAGTGCTGAAATGGACATCAGCTGCCACATCTGTGGCGGAGAAGGTTGTCCGTTCTGTAAATATACCGGTTGGGTAGAGATTCTGGGATGCGGCATGGTAGACCCAGCCGTGCTCGACGCTTGCGGCATAGACAGCAAAGTATATTCGGGCTATGCTTTCGGCATGGGCGTAGAGCGCATCACGAACCTGAAATACAAGGTGAAAGACCTGCGCATGTTCTCGGAAAACGATACCCGCTTCCTTGAAGAATTTGAAGCGGCAAACTAAAAAAATATTCACCACAGATTACACAGATTTAACTAATTAATAAGGAACAATTAATAGTTAATAACGGTAGACGGATACGCTTTCGTTGTTCATTATTCACTTTTAATTATTAATTAATAAAATCTGTGCAATCTGTGGTGAAAACAGACTTAACATCTTCAGCTTATGGAAAAGCAACGCCTGATTACGCCGAGCTATTGTTGCATCTTAGCAGCCAACTTCCTGCTCTACTTCGGCTTTTGGCTCCTGGTTCCGGTACTTCCCTTCTATCTATCGGAAATCTTCCATGCTTCGAATATCACCATCGGTATTGTCTTATCCTGCTATACCGTATCTTCACTCTGCATCCGCCCCTTCTCCGGATACCTGCTCGACACTTTCGCCCGCAAACCCCTCTACCTCTTCGCTTACTTTATCTTCACGATGATTTTCGCCGGATACATGTTTGCCGGAGCGTTAACCATGTTCATCATCTACCGCATCATCCACGGCATCTCGTTCGGAATGGTCACGGTAGGCGGAAATACGGTAGTCATCGACATTATGCCCTCGGCACGGAGAGGCGAAGGATTGGGCTATTACGGATTAGCAAATAACCTCGCCATGTCTATCGGCCCCATGTTCGGCTTGTTCCTTCATAGCGCGGGCACATCCTATATCGCGATTTTCTCTTACGGACTCGGCTCGTGCGTCTTAGGCTTCATTGCAGCCAGCATGGTAAAGACTCCCTACAAGCCGCCGGTGAAACGCGAACCAATATCGCTCGACCGCTTTATCCTCATCAAAGGATTGCCCGCCGGACTCAGCTTGCTCTTGCTATCTATCCCCTACGGCATGACTACCAATTATGTAGCCATGTATGCCAAGCAAATCGGCATCACGGCTGAAACCGGCTTCTTCTTCACCCTTATGGCGGTAGGTATGGCCATCAGCCGCTTATTCAGCGGAAGATTGGTAGATAAAGGGAAAATCACCCAAGTCATCAATGCCGGACTCTATTTGGTGTGCTTCTGCTATTTCGCCCTGACGGCATGCGGCTGGCTGATAGGCTGGAACTATGCCTTTACCACATCCTTGTTTTTCCTGATAGCCCTGCTCTTAGGCATCGGGTTCGGCACGATGTTTCCGGCATACAACACGCTATTCGTAAACCTTGCCCCCAATAACCAGCGCGCTACGGCTACCAGCACTTACCTCACTTCGTGGGACGTAGGTATCGGAATCGGCATGTTGCTGGGCGGATATATCGCCGAAATCGCCTCTTTCAGAGACGCATACCTGTTTGGAGCCACTCTCACGGTGGTATCGATGATTTATTTCCACCTGAAAGCAGGCCCGCATTTCCAGCGGAACAAGCTAAGGTAATGAAGAATTAATCCTTCATTTTATTCAGTTCTTATAAGTAAACACAAAAATATGGGAGAAGCGGTTGCCTACTTTCGTTATCTGAACGGAAAGGATGAACGAACGGAATAAATCGACGTGCCTCATCACAAACTTAGGCAAATAAGGGCGATATAATTCAAAACTTTCTCCACTTGCTTTATCCATATCCGCCACAAATATAAACGAAGCATCACGTGACAGATTGGAAACGCATTCTTCAAACAAAGAGTGTTGCGGAATGGCTATCACTCGCGAAATACACGAATCCACTTTCTCCTGCCCGGATAAAACCAATATTCCATCTTCCGATACAGGAGCAATGTCACATAATTTTTCCTCTACACACTTTTGACATGAATCAGGGAGCAACATCGAGCCACTTAAATAAAACACTTCACTGCTTAAATGAATATCAAAACCACTCCAACAATGCGAATGCTTTTCTACCAACAAAGGCAAAGAAGCGGCATGCCCATACAGCGTAATAAAATTGACAGTCTTTTCTTCATAACCACTCATAAACAACGCATCCTCGCGCAACGAACCGCCACCCTTACGCGCGTCAATCACCTGCTCTATCAAATTCTTCTGAAAACTCAGCACACAAAACCCCTTGCCGCAATAAGCGGATATAAAATCGCCATTTCCCAAAGCATAAATATCAATGTCACTTCCTCGATAAGATTCCTTTTTCGGCACAAATTTCACTTCTTGCCTACGCATCATACGCTGTAAGAAATCACGTCCCGCTTCATGGGTCTGAAAATACATCACCACATTCCGTGCAGAAGCAGGCACATGAAAACTTATCATCATCCGCTCTATCCCATTGCTTAACTGATGTACGGTACTGTCTGCATTCGGAAAGATTGCGCCCAACACCATAGGAAACAATCCACTCTGACGCAAAGTATCCAACTGACGCCCGTATGCCGTCTGCGGGAACTCATTGACTAAAAAATCAGGGTTATCCGTTTCAAGTATTCCCATACAATCCAACGGAACAAAAGACAACAAATCGACATCCTTCCCCTTATCAGCCATGCTAAGCCGGGTAAAGCTATAAAACCCCACCGCCAAACAGAAAAGAATAATAGATACTATAACACCTACCTTGCCGACCATTTCATTTATATTTTTTTGCAAATATAAATAATTAGTTAGAAACGCACAAATTTATCGATGGGAAATAACGAAAATAAAAACGGCAAATGCATTTGTGCTTGACTACACTCTACATTTACCGTCCTACGTTGGGGTGACTAGTGGGACTCGAACCCACGACATTCAGAACCACAATCTGACGCTCTAACCAACTGAACTATAGTCACCATGTTGGAATTAACATACTAAACTCGCCTTTAAAAGGGTGACTAGTGGGACTCGAACCCACGATATTCAGAACCACAATCTGACGCTCTAACCAACTGAACTATAGTCACCATGTTGATTACCCTTTCAAAAGCGAGTGCAAAGGTAAACATTTATTTTTAATCCGCAAACTTTTCCATAACTTTTTTTGCATCCAGTAATCCAATTACGTTTTCCATTGCAAAATTATACTCAGATAGCCAACATCCGCCTGCCTTATCTCGTTATCCGTAAATGGCTTTCTTACCGGCAAGTAAGGTATTTCTCATCAATGAAACAATCGTCATCGGCCCCACGCCTCCTGGCACCGGAGTTATAAACGAACATTTAGGAGATACTTCATCAAACTTCACATCGCCTGTCAATTTAAACCCAGATTTCTTACTTGCATCAGGCACACGAGTCGTTCCCACATCTATCACGACTGCTCCTTCTTTTACCATATCCGCTTTCACAAAATTAGGCTGCCCCATAGCGGCTATAATGATGTCTGCTTCCCGGCATTCTTTAACTAAATCCCTGCTCCGGCTATGACAGACAGTTACAGTAGCATCTCCCGGATAACTTTTTTGCATCATCAGCATCGCCATCGGCTTGCCTACGATATTACTGCGTCCCAACACCACGCATTTCTTACCTTGCGTCTCAATGTGATACCGTTTCAGCAGTTCTAAAATACCATTCGGAGTAGCCGATATATAACACGGAAGCCCGATAGACATCCGCCCTACATTAATCGGATGAAAGCCGTCAACATCTTTTCGATAGTCAATAGTTTCTATGACCTTTTGCTCCGAAATATGTTTCGGCAAAGGTAACTGGACAATAAAGCCATCAATATCGGCATTTTCATTCAACTCACGCACTTTAGCCAGCAACTCTTCTTCGGTCACATTATCTTCATAACGAATCAATGTTGACTTAAAGCCACACACTTCGCATGCTTTCACTTTCGATGCCACATACGTCTCACTTCCTCCGTCGTGCCCCACTAAAATAGCAGCCAAATGCGGCCGTTTGCCCCCATGAGCTACAATATCGGCCACTTCCGCTGCAATTTCTTGCTTAATCTGCTCCGAAATAGCTTTTCCGTCAATCAATGTCATAGTCTTTTCTTTTTTAAAGGTTATATCAGATAACAAATTTAGCATTTTCCGTTCATTTTATCATGCCTTTCCACTTGTTTATGCTTTATTAACACACAAAGCTTTAATTCCGAAAGCCAATTGTTACCGACCGACTAATTCCGCAAATGTTTTCTTGCCTTTCATCTTTGCCAACCACAATAAACTGAACGGATAACGCTCCCGGATGTCAGCACAAACGCTTTTCCGAATATTCTCTTTCCGGTCTTTTTCAAATTGCGGACGCATTGCCACATATTCACGGCGAGCCCGCAACACGGCACGTGCATTCGCACCTTCACCTTTTAAAAAGAAAAAGCAAGCAGCCAGGTAATCAAATCCTTTCCGTACCCGCATTACCGGTTTCAATTCGTCTTGAGACAGATTCTTATAAAGCATCAGCAAGTTATTCCGGAAATTCAGAAACGTTTTACGCGGGTTATCCTTCTTCAGAGTAGCCCCTCCTACATGATACACTTCACACAACGGCAGACAGACAATCCGATACCCACGGCTCCGCAACCGCCAGCAAAGGTCTATTTCCTCCATATGAGCAAAAAAACGTCCGTCCAGCCCTCCTATCTCTTTATATACAGCCAACCGGATAAGCAAAGCCGCTCCCGAAGCCCAAAACACCGGCATAGCATCATCATACTGCCCGCGGTCTTCTTCCACGTCATCAAACACTCTTCCCCGGCAAAACGGATAACCATAACGGTCTATAAACCCACCTGCCGCTCCAGCATATTCAAACTTTGTCTTTACCTTCCAATCTAATATTTTAGGCTGGCAAGCCGCTACATCGGCATGCGTATCCATGTATTCCACCATCGGCCGCAACCAGTTTCTCCCGGTCTCCACATCGTTGTTGAGCAACACCGCGTATTCGGCATCAATCAGTTCCAACGCCTTGTTATATCCTTCTGCAAACCCATAGTTCTTATCCAACTTAATAAGACGGACTTTAGGAAACTCCGTTTCCACAACAGAACACGAGTCATCGGTCGAAGCGTTATCCGCTACAACCACTTCCACTTCTTCCTCTTGTGAATTCAACAAAACAGAAGGCAAGAACTGACGAAGCATCCCGGCTCCGTTCCAATTCAATATAACAACAGCAACTTTCACTTTATTCATACAATCGTTTTTCCTTGAGATGAAATTAAAACACCTTTCATGTATAATACAAATGAAAAGCCTCTTGTTTTACTGCTTTCGCAATGTTAAAACATTCTAATCAGCCCAACACTTTACACAATACTCCTTTCAGAGCTGTACCGTCTTCGTTAAAACCATCCAATCGCACACGCACCATTTGGTTATCCAATTCTTCACAACGTTCCATCTCCACTCGAATATAATTCGGAGTAAAGCCATGCATCGGCATTCCCGGCTTGGCATGCTCCATCAAAACAACTGCTTCCTGCCCAATATGACGTGCATAAAACGCATGGGTCTTTTCATCCGACAAGGCAAGCAAACGCTGGCTGCGCAAGTGCTTATCTTCTGGTGAGACCACATAATCGATTTTCAACGCTTGTGTACCCGGACGCTCCGAATAACTGAACACATGCAGTTGGGTTACATCCAACCCTTCAATGAAACGATAAGCGCGTTCAAAATAGTCGGGCGTTTCCCCCCGTGTACCAACTATTACGTCTACGCCGATAAAAGCATCGGGCATATACGACTTGATAGTATGAACCTTCGAAGCGAACAACTGCGTATCATAACGCCGGCGCATCAATCTCAGCACTTCATCGCATCCCGACTGCAACGGTATATGAAAATGAGGCATAAACCGTTTCGAACGTGCTACAAAAGCGATGATTTCATCAGTCAGCAAATTCGGCTCGATAGACGAAATGCGATAACGTTCAATCCCCTCTACTTCATCCAGTGCCTGTACCAGTTCAAAAAACGTCTCCCCCGTAGTCTTGCCGAAATCGCCGATATTAACTCCGGTCAATACTATTTCCTTTCCACCTTCTGCGGCTACCTGACGTGCCTGTTCCACCAAGTCGGCAATCCGCCCGTTCCGGCTTCTTCCCCGTGCAAAAGGAATCGTGCAATACGAACAAAAATAATCACATCCGTCTTGCACCTTCAGGAAATAACGGGTACGGTCTCCTCGAGAACACGACGGCACAAACGTACGTATATCTCTCACCGCCGTAGTCACCGCCTCACCGTGCGTATGCTTTTCCAACGTACCCAAATAATTCATCAATTCACCTTTTTGCTCGGCCCCCAGCACCAAGTCTACACCTTCAATCGCCGCAACTTGTTCAGGTTTCAGCTGCGCATAGCAGCCAGTCACTACCACAAAAGCACCCGGATGTTCTTTCACCATACGATGAATGGCTTGACGGCATTTCTTGTCTGCCACCTCTGTAACCGAACAAGTATTGATAATGCATATATCGGCTTTCTCTCCTTTCTTCACTGTTTGCACGCCTGCTTCTTTCAACATCTTGCCGATAGTAGAAGTTTCTGCAAAGTTCAACTTGCAGCCCAAAGTAAAGTAAGCCGCTTTCTTATTTTGGAAAATAGAAGTATCTGTCATATACTATATATAATATAAAGGTATTCAGCTTGCAAAGTTACTGAATATTTCGCAAATCCCGATACATCCTTGAGCTTTTGCAACAAGCCATACCGATTCATATCTATTGATTATCAATAAAAAGTCTTAAATCCAATCTTTCATTATAAGTTTTAAAACATATTTTTTTGAAAAAAAATCCGTTTTCGAGAACAACATATAAAAAAAGTCTATATCTTTGCAGCGTTTTAAGAAGACAACATAAGTATTACAGATTAAAAAAGCAAAGAAAATGAAAAAATTGGTCTTTTTGTTCGTAGCATTCGCTGCTGTATCTTTCGCTTCTTGCGGAAACAAAGCAGCTAACACTGAAGCTGCAGCTGATTCTGCAGCAGTAGAAACTGTAGAAGAAGCAGCTCCGGTTGCAGATGACTCTACAGCAGTTGCTGACTCTGCAGCAGTTGATTCTGCAGCAGTTGCTGAATAATCTGAATCCGAACAATTTGGAGAGAATTGAAAGTCTGTAAGCTCAGCCTACAGACTTTTTTTATGCCCATTTACTATGCTCGCTTCTATGACCAAGTATTATTGGATACTTAGCCATTTATCCTTGCTTCTATCGCAGTTGAAGCATAGTTTCATTTGTAAGGAAATAATTGGGCAAAATGCGGATATTCATTAAAAAATAATAGTTTGAATAAGCATTCAAGAAGCTCTTACAAATTTTCTACCTCTTCTAAGGTAAGTCCTGTAGCCTGAGCTATCATATTGGCATCCATATTCATGCTCTTAAGATTACGGGCTGTCATCAGAGCATTTTCTTTTTTACCTTTCTCTATGCCCTTTTCCATACCTTTTTCCATGCCTTTTTCCATACCTTTTTCCATACCTTTTTCCATGCCTTTTTCTATGCCTTCCTTCAGGCCTCTTTCCAGACCTCTGCGTTCGGCTGTCTCCATTACGCTGAACCAGTCCCGATAGGCTTTCAAGCTTTCTTGGTATTCATACTGTTCTTTACGGTTAAACTTGGCTATTTCAGCTGCTTCAAACAAATGCGTGAACACTTTTTCCTGCAAGATATGGGGACGTTCCATCAGTGAAGCCAGATTACGGATGGCATACAGCCACTTGTCAAATAAGGTTTCCAGCTCATCTTCCTTCTTGACGAATTTAGGCATCTCTAAATAGATAAATGTCAGCTTCTCATAAAAGACTTCTTTCGTCTTTAAATCTACCAATTTCACTTCATGGAAATAATCCTCCTCTCCTTTTTCATCGAAACAGAAGTTCAGGATGCCAATCGTATAAATACCTTTCAGTTCATAGTCCCATACACCACGAGGCGCCTGCTCACGAATGGCAAAAGTAGAATAGAAAATGCTACGGTCTTTAAAGAACTGCTGCTCGCCTTTCTGCATCTCCACTAAGAAATATTCTCCTTTTTCGTTCTTGCAATATACGTCAAATACGGCACGGCGGTCATACTCCTGTGAACCCAAATGCTCCGTGTTGAGGTAAGTGATATCTTCTATTACCTCTTTCCCACTCAAGAGCGCATTGAGAAAACTGATTAGCAGGTCCTTGTTTATTTCCGTACCGAACAACTTTTTAAAAGCAAAATCGGTATAAAAGTTCACGTATCTTTCAATAATGCCTTCCGAACACATAACTTTCACTTGTTTTTATTAGTCCAAGACAAAGAAACTATTTTATTTCGAGAAAATCAAGAAAAAGGAAGCCATTTATTCCGAAGCTTTGCCACAGACATAAACAAATGGCGTGGATAAACACGTCCCTGTGCCTGTCCACGCCATTTCCTTCCTTTCTTTATTCCAGAGGTTTATCTGTTCCGGTACATTTCATCGTAATACTTCTGGTAGTCGCCGCTCGTTACGTTGTCCATCCATTCCTGGTTGTCCAGATACCAGCGCACGGTCTTTTCGATGCCTTCCTCAAACTGCAGGCTCGGCTCCCAGCCCAGTTCACGCTGCAGC
>CASFRN010000048.1 GCA_949296855.1 uncultured Bacteroides sp.
AATGCCAACCCCTGTTGAAAGGGACTCCAACCTTCGCCGCATTCAAAGATTCATAGCCAAGTACGCCCTCAACCTTGACTTTGTGGCAAGGATGATATTCTCGCTACTTCCCGTCAAGACCGGACTGGTGCTGAGCATGGACCGCACAAACTGGAAGTTCGGGGATTTCGACATCAACATCCTCATGCTCGGCGTGACTTACAAGGGGATTGCCTTCCCATTGATGTTCAGCCTTTTGCCTAAGAAAGGCAATTCCAATTGGGAGGAACGCAAGGCTATCGTGGAACGCTTTGTCCGGTTGTTCGGTTCCGAATGCATTGACTGCCTTGCCGCCGACCGGGAATTTATCGGCAAGGAATGGGTCGGTTGGCTCAACCGCAATCATATACGGTATTATATCCGAATCCGGCAGAACTTCTGGCTTGTCAAGCCGTCCACCGGAGAGAAAATCCGTGCATGGTGGCTTTTCAATTCCCTGAAGGTAGGTCAGGAGAAATTTTATCACAAGCTTTTCCTACACAAGGGTGAATACGTTTATCTTGCCGGAAGCCGCATCAAGAACTCCGACGGTGTGCCGGAACTCTAGATGCTAATCTGCTTCAACCGCCCCGAAAAGGGAGTCGCCACTTACAAAAGGCGTTGGGAGATCGAAACCGCATTCCGGGTCATGGAATCTTCCGGCTTCAACATCGAGGACACGCATCTGCGCGACACCGAACGAATCGCAAGGCGCCTCGCAATGGTTTGCATCGCTCTCGTATGGGCATATCTCGTTGGCGAACATAAAGATGTAAACGTAAAGCCTATAAAGACATTGAAACACGGACGAAAGGCAAAATCCTTAGTAAAGTACGGACTGGAGGAGATTTCCAACGTGCTTTTTCGACCGACTTATGTTCCGAAATTCGATGTATTCAAATTTTTGTCATGTACTTAGATATTTTTTCACAAACACAAAAAGGCTATCCCAAAGTTTATTTTGAGACAGCCTCCTAACTTTAAATTATTGATACTAAAATCATCACTTTTCGATGTGAATGCCCTTATTCTGCAAAGTCAATGCCATCAGACGTACATAATCAGCATATTGCTTCTCATCCAATGTTTCTTTCATCAACTTCAGATTCCCGTAAACTGCATTACGGACTTTCTGGTCAGCATCTTTAGTTGATCGGTTAGCCATCTTCATTTGTTCCTGAAAATAGTCGCAAATGTCTGCCACTTTTTCATCCTGACCCGAAGAAAGCTTTAAATACTTATTCAGTTTAGCTTTGTTAATAGATCCATCCCATTTGGCAACAGCAGTTGAATCGTTTACACCGTTAGCCAATACTGATGCAGAAAATGCTAATGCAGCTACTAATGTTAATCCAAACTTTCTCATAATACCTAAATTTTAAATGTTACCTAAAAACTTGTTACCTTAAAAATACTAATGTTATCTTTAATCTAGTTTAGTTTAGCTCGAGCCTTTATCTTTTTACCGATGCAAAGATAAGGATATGCTGCATAACATAAAAACATTATCAAAGGAAAATACAAGTGAAGGCATCATTTATTGATTTAAGTCAATAATATGATAACAAAAAGCTGAATTTCGTCATATTTTTGTAATATTTAGCTCCGAAATCCAACACAGCCGACTACAATTTGCCAGCCCTACATCTTCTATACATAAAGAATGAAAAATCAATAAATAGCCTACACCTTTTCAATATTGATTTTTCATTCTTCATTTTTAAAGCTTCATTTTTAAAGCAATTCAAACGCAACCGTTCCTCGGATATCCGCCGAAGAAGCTCCGATGTATGCCTTGAACTTACCCGGTTCAGCTACCCATTCGTGACGCTTGTCATCGAAGAATTTCAGGGCATCGGGAGTAATGGTAAACGTCACCTCTTTCTCTTCGCCCGGACGAAGGGCTATTTTTTGGAAGCCTTTCAATTCTTTTACGGGACGAAGCACGGAGCATTTCTCATCGCCGATATAAAGCTGGACCGTTTCCTTTCCGTCTGCCTTACCGGTATTCTTCACTTTTACCGAAACCGTAAGAGTTCCGTCTTGATTCATCTCCTTAGTCGAAATCACGGGCTTGCCGTATTCGAACGTGGTATAGCTCAAGCCATAGCCGAAGGGAAACATCGGCTTGATTTTCTTCGTATCATACCAACGATAGCCCACGAGAATATCTTCTTTATACACCTCCTTGATGCTATCGCCCGGATAGCAAAGCGCATCGAACGCGTGTGCCGGGCAATCCTCCAACTTAGCGGGATAAGAGAAAGGCAACTTGCCGCTGGGATTGGCATCGCCGCTCAATACATCCGCTAAAGCATTGCCGGTGATGGTGCCCAAATACCAAGTCTGCACCACCGAAGGCACTTCGTCCAGCCAAGGCATCGCTACGGCATTTCCGCTTATCAAGACCACCACCATATTCTTATTCACTTCGAGCAACGAACGGATAAGTTCATCTTGTCCGAAAGGCAGGTTATACGAAAGACGGTCGCCCGCCTCGCAATCCTGCTGGTGGTTCTTGTTCAGTCCGCCCACGTAGATGATTAAATCGGCTTCTTTCGCTTTAGCCACGGCATCCTCACGCAACGAGTCCATCACCGCCTGAGGTATTTCATCCACATTGCCATACATCGGACGCCCTGCCTTATATCCTTGCGCATACACGACATTACCGTACTTCTTCTGCAAGCCTTCCAACGGAGAAATGAAATCTTTCACTTTCAGCTCCGATGAGCCTCCTCCCTGCATCAAATTGCGTGTAGCGTTATCGCCAACCACAAGAATATGCTTGTACGCATCGGGAGCTATCGGGAGCAAGCCCGGTTGCTTCTTCCCGTTTCCGTTCTTTAGAAGCACGGTGCCTTCTACCGCTACATCGTATGCCGTGCGGTAATGTTCGGGAGAAGTCAAAGAGCCGAAAGGCTTGTTGCGGTTCATCGCCGTACGGAATATCAGGCGAAGCACCCGTCCCGCCTTATCATTGACCACTTCCATGGGAATCTTGCCTTCCTTTATCATCTTCAGGTAAGCCTTGCCCAAATAATAATCATCATACCCGAACTCCGATTCCGAGGTCAATCCGTTGGTGTACGAACCCATTTCGAGGTCGAGACCGTACATGGCGGCTTCGTATGTATCGTGTGCCGCACCCCAATCGGTCACCACACATCCGTCGAACTTCCATTCGCCCTTCAGGATGTCGTTATTCAAGAGTTTGCTATGCGCCGCGTGCGTGCCGCGTACCTTATTATAAGCACCCATGATGCTCCACGCGCCACCCCGCTCTACCGCCGCACGGAAGGCGGGCAGATAGATTTCGTACAAGGCACGGTCGCTCAACTCTACATCAATATGCCCGCGCCACAATTCTTGGTTATTCAGGGCATAATGCTTCACGCAAGCCGCCACCCCGTTCTTTTGCAACTCTTGGATATAAGGCACGCACATCTCCCCAGCCAAGTAAGGGTCTTCGCCCATGTACTCGAAATTGCGCCCATTAAGAGGCGTACGGTAAATGTTTACGCCCGGACCCAACTGGACATCTTTCCCGCGATACAAGGCTTCTTCGCCCAATGCTTTTCCATATCTGCCCGATAATTCGAGATTCCACGTAGCGGCAAGGCAGGTCAATGCGGGAAATGCGGTACAGCTATCGCTGGTCCATCCGGCATAGCCCCAATCGTTCCAATTGATTTCGGCACGCACGCCGTGAGGTCCGTCGGAATACCACAATTCGGGAATGCCCAAACGCGGACATCCGGGCGAGGAGAATTTCCCTTGTGCATAACTCAGGCGTACTTTTTCCTCTACCGTCATCCGGCTCAAGGCATCTTGTACGCGCGCTTCTATCGGCTGGCTATCGTCCAGATAAACCGGAAGCGTTTCTTGTGCGAATATAGCGGACACGGACAGAGTCGCACCCACGCAATAAGTCAATACTTGTTTTTTCATGGTTGTTTTATTTTTCCACCACAGATTACACAGATTAAAGAAATATTTTTCTATTGTGTACTCTGTGATGGTTTTCAATTTAATTATTTCAATCTGTGTAATCTGTGGTGAAACATTCACTCAGCAACAACGGAGAGTTCAGCTTGAGACAAGCCTTCGGAGGTTACGGTGAGTTTCGCCTCGCCGGGCTTTCCGGTGTTTTGCAATACCACTAAGCACTTGCCGTAGAAGGCTTTGCGCTTGTTGTCCTTGAAACGTTCCATCGAGATAGGGCTTCCGTTATCCACTCCGGCGATGAACGCATTGCCTTCTACCTGGAAGTTCACCAAATTATCGGCATTGGGGCAAAGCGTTCCGTCCTTGTCCACTATTTCCACCGTGACGAAGCTCAAATCCTTGCCATCGGCATCCAACTGGGCACGGTCGGGGGTCAGGCGGATTTGCGCGGGTTCTCCGGCGGTACGGATTTCTTGCTCTCCCACCACTTCGCCTCCTTTACGGGCTACCACCTTCACGCTTCCCGGCTCAAACTTCACACGCCATACGGCATGAAGGCAATCGGGAGTCTTCGAGCGCACTCCTTGCGATTTGCCATTGACGAAGAGTTCCACTTCATCGGCATGATTATAATAGCACCACATATCCACGTCCTGCCCCGATGTCCAGTTCCAGTGCGGGAAAAGATGCAACACGGTCTTGTCCGACCATTCCGCCTGATAGAGGTAATACGCGTCCTTCGGGAATCCGGCAAGGTCTACGATGCCGAAATACGAACTCCGTGCGGGCCATCCGTAGGGAGTAGGCTCACCGATGTAATCGAATCCCGTCCATACGTATTGCCCGCTGATAAAGGCATTGTCCCGAATCAGCTTGAGGGTTTCTTCGTGCGTATTGCCCCAAGGCACGTGGCAATTATCATACGCCGAGCAAGCGAAAGTAGGGTCAGTATACGGCTTGTCCCAACGGTCGGGGCAAACGGTCACCTTATCACTCGGCATCCGGTAATACCCGCGTGTAGCGAGTGCCGAATTGCTCTCGGTAATGATGAAAGGCTTTCCGGGGAAATTCTTAGGCACATCGGGGATGTTCGCGTTATGGTAATTGTACCCGATAATGTCCATCGCACCCGACTTAAACAGATGATTGGCAGGGTTCGGTTCGTTGCATCCGGTCGTGATAGGACGTGTCGGGTCAAGCTCTTTCACCAATTCCGCTAACCTTTTTGTCAAGAGAGAGTTCACACTCATTTCACCCTCTTTTGCCAGCATATCCGCCGAATGTCCGAAGTTCAATATCAGATTGGCTTCTTCCAAGCTCAATGTGTCGGCTTTCGCATCGCTCCATTGTTCCAAGACCTCATTTCCGATGCTCCAAATGAAGATGGAAGGATGATTCCGGTCGCGCAAGATGAAGTCGCGCAAGTCCCGTTCGTACCACTCATCGAAATAGCGGGCATAGTCGTGCGAAGTCTTTTTCTTGCGCCACATATCGAAAGACTCGTCCATCACGATGAATCCCATCCGGTCGCACAAGTCGAGCAATTCGGGTGCGGGAGGATTGTGCGAACACCGGATGCCGTTGCATCCCATTTCCTTTAAAATCTCCAGTTGGCGTTCGATAGCCCGTACATTGACCGCCGCTCCCAAGCATCCCAAATCGTGGTGCATACATACCCCGTTTATCTTCATCGGCTTCCCGTTGATGGTAAACCCTTTTTCGGCATCGAACGAGAACGAACGGATGCCCACCGGAGTCTCATAGCGGTCTACGGTTTTCCCGTCTTGCACCACCTCGGTCAGCAATATATATAAGTAAGGTGTATCTACTCCCCATAACTCCGGACTCTCCACCCGTAGCGATTGGGATGTTTCCGATTCTTTTCCGGCTTCTACCGGGCATTCGGTTTCTCCGCTTGCCACGATTTGCCCCTCGGCATCGAGCAAAGAAGAGCGCACTTTCACCTGAACCGATGCATCCGATTCGTTCGCCACACGGGTCTGAATATTCAAGCCGGCTTGCGCATCGCTCACCTTGTCCGATACGACATACGTACCCCATTCGGCCACATGCACCGCTCCGGTCTTCACCAGCCATACGTTCCGGTAAATGCCGCATCCCGAATACCAACGCGAATTGGGTTGCTCGGAATTATCCACCCGCACGGCTATCACATTCTCCTCGCCCCATTTCAGGTGCGGAGTCAGGTCATAGCTGAACGTAATGTACCCATACGGGCGATGTCCCAAAGACACCCCGTTGATAAATACCTCCGAATTCATATAGACCCCGTCGAACACGATACGGAACTTCTTCCCCGCATCGGCTTTTTCGGGCACAAATGTCTTCCGATACCATCCGATACCTCCGGGCAAAGCACCTCCGCCCGTACCCGATGGATTGTCCTCACTAAAGTCGCCCTCTATCGCCCAATCATGAGGCAGATTCAAGAGACGCCAGTCTTCATCCGCAAAAGCGACATTCATGGCTTGCGGCTCGTCTCCCAACTGGAAACGCCAGCCCTCGCCGAAATCCATCCGTTCGCGGATATTCTCCGGAGATGTGGTGCACGAAGCCAAAAGCAGGCAACACACTCCGCATAACAAATAAGCTAATTTCTTCATTGGTTGTTTATGTTTAAAATAAACGCAGAGACGCAAAAGCGCAAAGATTTTAATTTAAGGAGTTAAAAGGGAGTTATTTCAGGGAGTTAAAGGGAGTTAGAAGCCAATACCACAAAACTATTGGCATTTAACTCCTGCCGAAGGCATAACTCCTTCTAACTCCCTTTATCTGCTTCTAAATTTTCTCCGCGTCTTTGCGTCTCTGCGTTTGATTAATTCAATTTCACCGACACTTCCTCACCCGTATAGTCCACCTCGATGCCTTTGGCATTCAAGTCGAACGGTTGGGCTTTATCGGGATTCACTTTCACTACGGTGAATGTACGTTTCTCCAACATGCCGGGGAACGAGCCTTCACGCTTGCCGATGGTCAAGGTCTTTTCCTCCTCATCGTATTCCATCGGAATCAGGGCATACTTGCCTTGCTCGTAATTGTAGTTCACGCCCTCGTCTTCGTAAAGCGTAAACTCTCCGTCCGCACCTTGATATACGTACAAGACGATACGGTCAGCCGGTTTCTCGTCGGTGTATTGGATGTCCTCTCCGTAGGGCACGATTGCACCGGCACGCACGTAGAGCGGAACACGCTCGTAGGGCGCTTTCACTTCCACTTTCTCTCCGCCCTTTTGGAACTTGCCGGTATAGAAGTCATACCAGCCTTCGGCTTGCGGGAAATAGACCTCACGCGAGCGGGCACCGTATTCGTACACCGGAGAGACCATCAAGGCAGGACCGAACATAAACTGGTCGCTGATGTTGTTCACGTTCGTATCGGCGGTAAAGTCCATCACCAACGGACGCATAAGGGTATAGTCCTTGAAGTAGGTCATGCCTGCCAACGAATAGATATACGGCATCAGGTTATAACGCAACTTGGTGTAATACACGATGGACTTATATGCGGGATGCCCTTCAGGCGCAATCTCCCACGGCTCGCGCAACGGATATTGCCCGTGTGCCCGATAGAGCGGACAGAACGCGCCGAACTGGAACCAACGGGTATTCAGCTCACGCCATTCCTTATAGTCGGCGTTCTCGGTCTTCGTCTCGTTCCATTGCTTCTGGCCAGCTACATACCGGTTTTCCACGCAGAAGCCGCCGATGTCCATGGTCCAATACGGAATGCCGCTCACGGCAAAGTTCAGCCCGGCGGAGATTTGCGCCTTCATGTCTTCCCAACGGGTAGCGATGTCTCCGCTCCAGGTGGCGGTGGAATAGCGTTGCAATCCGGCAAAGCCCGAACGGGTCAGCAAGAACACACGCTTGTTGTTGTCCACTCCGCGCTGGCCGTTATAGATAGCGTCGGCGTTCATCAGGGCGTAAGCGTTGAAGAACTCGGCGGAAGGTCCCAATGCCGTAGGCCCGCACAAGTCCTTGCGGTATTGCAGGTCGGTGCAATCGCGCACGTTCGGCTCGCTGGCATCCATCCACCAGGCATCAATGCCCAACGGGTAATAATGCTCGTACATCTGCTTCCAGAACAATTTCCGTGCGTCGGCACTATAAGCATCATAGAATCCGTAAGTATAACCCGGACCTACCCAGTCCTTCAGGCTATCCTTTACCGATTGCTGGTACATCCAACCATTCTCGTCAAACTCCTTGAAATGTTCGGTCGTGGTATAGAACTTCGGCCATACCGAAATCATCATCCGTCCGTGCATCGCGTGGATAGAGTCTACCATGGCTTGCGGGTCGGGGAAACGTGCCTTGTCGAACTCGTGGCTTCCCCAAGCGTTTTCGGGCCAATGGTTCCAGTCGAGTACGATGTTGTCTATCGGAATCCTCCGGTCGCGGAATCCCTTCAATGCGCCCAACATTTCGGCTTGCGTGTTGTATTTCTCACGGCTTTGCCAATAGCCCATCGCCCATTTCGGCATAATCGGAGACTTACCGGTCAGGGTGCGGTACCCGCTGATGACCTCGTCCATATCGTCGCCCGCGATGAAATAATAATCCAATTGACGGGTCATTTCGCTCCACCACGATTGCTTGCCCTGTTCCTTCGGGTCTACCGGACGATACACACGGAGTCCCGAATAAGACACGGATCCATCGGGCACCCATTCCACCTTCAAGGGCACGCGCTTTCCGGCTTCCATGTTGACCGAGAACTTATAGCTGTTCGGGTTCCATGCCGTGCGCCAGCGTTCGGGCACCACCAATTGATTATCGATATAGATTTTCGTATATCCCGCATAATACAAGATGAACTTAAATTCTCCGCTCTCCGAAGGCTCGATACTGCCCTCGTATGTCACTTTCGAGCCATAGAAGGGGAAATCCTTCGGCAAGTTCACCACATGCCCCAAGTCGCCTCTCACTAGATGCTCGAAATAGAGCGAGTCTTCGCGGCGCACCAACGTTTCGGCACCCGACCCTTCGGCTGGCACATACGTTCCGGTGATGGCTCCCTCTTTCCCGTCCTTGTCGTAGAGCTTGAACACTTCGCCCAACTGGGAATAATCGTTCGGGTTTCCGAAACGGCATAATGAATAGCTATCCAACAATACGCCGTAGTTCTTGTTCGACACGATGAACGGCACCGACACCTTTGTATTATATTGGAACAGCTCTTCGTTCTTGCCCTTGTAGTTGAACTCATCCGCCTGATGTTGCCCCAAGCCGTAGAACGCTTCATCATCGGGCGACTCGAACACTTGGCGGACGGTATATCCCCGTGTGCCTTCCACCTCTATCGGGGTAAAGGTCTTCCCTCCCCCTTTGTTCTCTTGCAAAATCAGGTTCCCGTCTTCATCGGTAAACCATACCTCGCCGGTCGATGCCAACACCGAGGCACGCACCTCGTCGGTAGACACCGTAACGGTATCGCCCTGCTGAGCCACCGTAAACGGCGTTTGTTCCGCTCCGGGAACAATAATCAAGCTTTGCGGGTCGGCAAACTTCCCTTCCGGAGTAGCCGACACACGGATGAGCTTTTCGCCCATCACCTGCAGGCGGACCAGGCGCGCGCCCGCATCTCCCCCTTGCCGCACTTTCACAATCACTCCATTCCCGGTCTCTTCATACACGCCGCCCGAACACGCTCCGAGCAACAATCCGGCGAGCAGACCATAAGAAATGTTTTTCATTTTCACCATACTCAACTGATGTTTAAAGTTAAACAATAAAATATCTTTGATTGCAAAGATAAGCATTGTTTCCCTAAACCGATGAATCCAAATGTTTTATACAAGGACAAAACTTTCGTCACGCCGGGACGGATTTGTTTCCGTATGGGGTATCATTTGTTATTTCCCCTCCTTTTCCTGATAGACGGAAGGCAAAACGCCGAACTCTTCCTTGAAATACCGGCTGAAATATTTCGGATTGTTGAACCCTACTTCGTATGCCACTTCCGACACGTGAAGCTGGCTCTCGCGCAACAATTGGGCAGCCCGTTTCAAGCGGATAACACGGATAAACTCTATCGGGCTTTTACCCGTAATCTGCAAAAGCTTCTTATACAAATGCACGCGGCTCATGCCTAACTCACGGCTCAGTTCTTCTACCGAGAGGTCGCTCCTTGAGATGTTATCCTCCACATACTTGACGGCTTTCTCTATCAGCTTTTCATCGAGCGAGGTAATGACGATATCGCTCGGTGTCGGGTCGATGGTGGCATGGGTCGCTTGCCGGTACCGGCTCAACTCTATCAGTTTCCGGATGCGCAACACCAGCACAATCATGTTGAACGGCTTGGTCACATAATCATCCGCTCCGGTCTGAAGCCCTTTCACTTTCGACTCTACCGCCTGGCGTGCCGTAAGCAAGATAACCGGGATGTGCGCCGTGCGTTTATCCTCCTTTATTAACTTGCATAATTCGTTCCCGTCCATGCCCGGCATCATCACATCGCTGATCACCAAATCGGGTTGCTCGTTCTGTATCATGTTCCACGCCTCTTTCCCGTTCGACGCGACTTTCACCCGGTATTGCAATTCCAAGCTATGGCGCATGAAGAGGCGGAAATCTTCGTTATCGTCCACTATCAGCAAAAGCGGGAAGTCCTCCCGGCCGGTCTGCTCTTCCGCCTTTTCCGGAGCGCCTTCCTCGTGCATCGGGAGCAAAGCCGGATGTAAAGGCTCTGCCACGGCATCTACGTGCTTCACCGGCAAATGCACCACAAATACCGAGCCTGTACCGATATTGTCGAACACTTCCACCGTCCCTCCGTGCAAGCGCACAAAGTCGCGCACCAAGTTCAAGCCGATGCCGCTTCCGGTGATTTCCTCCATCCCCTTATGTCCAGCCTGATAAAACCGTTCAAAGATATGCTCCTTATCCGCGTCGGGAATGCCGACGCCCGTGTCCGACACTTTAATCTCCATGCATTCCGCCTCGCCTTCCACATGCTCCAATATCACGTTCACGCGCCCGCCCTCAGGCGTGTACTTGAAAGCGTTCGAAAGCAGGTTCATCACCACCTTCCCTATCTTGTCCGCATCGAAAGCCATCGGGAAGCATTCCACTCCTGAAAAGAACGAAAACTGGATGTGTTTCTTGTCCGCCATCAGCAGGAACGAATTGCACACCTCGTGCACATACCCCACGATGTCTCCCTCCGACAACGACAACTGGTGCCCGCTCATCTCTCCCTTGCGGAAATCGAGCAATTGGTTGACCAGCATCAGCAGGCGTTGCGCGTTCCGGTACATCAGCGTCAGCACCGGCTTCTGCGATTCGTCTTGCGTCTTGGTCAAGAGTTCCTCTAACGGAGCGATAATCAAGGTCAGCGGGGTGCGCAGCTCATGGCTGATGCTCGTGAAGAAGCGGAACTTCATCTGGTTGATTTCCTCCTTCCGAGCCGCTTCCTGCTCAATTTGCTGCATCTGGAATTTCTCGCGCTCGCGCCTCAATATCGAACGACGGGCGAAAAGCAATGCGCCTATGCCTACTAATATATATAAGGTGTATGCC
>CASFRN010000049.1 GCA_949296855.1 uncultured Bacteroides sp.
AATCCCGCAAACGGCTGCATATTCCGGCATCATGCTGATGTTTTGAATGTTATTCAACTCACTGAAGATGCTAAGCTGGGAGAACTTGGTGATGCCTGTCAAGAACACATAGCGCAGATACTGGCCGCACGCCTTGAGCGGACTATAGAAATTGCGCATCACATTGCGAAGCACCGGAAGATTCTGGTCTTCGTGCATCACATCCAATAGCGGAGCATCGTATTCGTCTATCAAGATGACCACTCCTTTTCCGGTTTGCTGGTAAGCACGCTCTATCAATCCTTGCAAACGCTGATTAGCATCTATATCTTTTTCTTCCCGACCATAAACTTTTTCATAAGCAAACAATTTCCTGTCCAATTCCCTTTCCAACCCTTCCTTAGTCAGGTTCTTCGCCGTACTCATATCGAAATGCAGCACCGGATACGAAGCCCATTCCGTTTCCAGCCGCTCGATGGCAAGACCTTCGAACAGCTCCTTACGGCCCTCAAAATAACAATGCAGGGTATCGGTAAGCAACGACTTGCCGAAACGGCGCGGACGGTTCAAGAACATATACTTATTGTCGGAATGCGTCATGCGGTAAACGTATTCCGTCTTGTCGATATACACATAATTCTCCCGACGGAGCATCGAGAAAACCTGAATGCCATAAGGGTACTTTCTTCGTTCAATGGGTTTCATATTGCATTGCTTTTACAGATATAGCACAAAAGTAAGCATTTTCTTTTTCACTTCCTTGCACATACAGAATATTCTTGATAACTTGCCCACTAAAAAAACAAAAGACAATCCAAAGCAAGCCATGAAAATACTCCATACAGCGGATTTGCACTTAGGGCAAATCATTTACCAAAACTATGAGCGGACGGATGAACACGCACATTATTTCGCGCAATTAGAGCACCTGTGCCGCGATGAGCATCCCGACGCACTGATTGTAAGCGGTGACGTGTTCGACATCCAGCAACCATCTGCAGCTACATGGAAAGCATTCACAGACCATTTCGTGCATTTGCATCAGCTATGCCCCGGTATGCACATCGTCATCATTGCCGGAAACCACGATTCCGCTTCCCGCATCCAGTCGCATAACGCCATTTGGAAATTAGCCAACGTACACCTGATAGGTACACCGCCTCCTGCCAACTTCGCATCGGAAGACGGATGGCAAGAACGCTTTGTGATAAAGACCGCTAACGGATACATCATCGCATTGCCCTACATGACGGGCGAACGCACCTCCATGATCCAAGCCTTACTCGACTATGTGGCAGCAGACAACACAGACAACAAACCGGTAATCATGACCGGGCATCTTACCGTGACAGGCTGCGACTTGACCGGACACGACCTCGACATCGGGAATATCCGCACACAAGCTGCAGACAGCTTAGGCAAAGGATATGACTATATGGCATTGGGACACATTCATAAACCACAGACTATCGGACATGCAGCCGACTGTATGGAGGCAGATGTCACCTATCCAGCCCCCGTCATCCGTTATGCCGGAAGCGCACTACACGTAAGTTGCGACGAAACTTACCCGCATACCATCAGTGCCGTAGACATCGACCGGCACGGAGGCAACGTGCGCATACGACAAATCCGCATCGACGAACTAAGGCATTTCTACGTCTTACCTTCCGACCGTTCTTCATTCACCAATGCCGAAGACGCGCTGAACAGCATCCGCCAGTTCGCCGAAGAGAACGGCAGCGGATACATACGTCTGCAAGCAGACCAAGCGACATCCTTACCTTCCGACTTCACTCAAACGGTTTATTCCATCATCGAGCCTTATCAAGGCGAATTGCGCTATAATCCGAAAATATTATGGACAGGCAGCCAGACAAACGATTCCGATGAAAACGTAAAGCCCAAATTCGAAGTGGCTGAAATCCAACAGATGACCGACCCGCTCGTTTTCATCGAGAAGACCCGGAAACAATATCCCGAGCTTGACATGGACGAAGTGCGTGAAGCATTCGTAGAGATAGAAGCGGAAATGAAACGCATGGAAGAAGAAGAAAGCGCATCGCGCAAGAAAAAATAAAACTAAGAGCCTGTTTAACCTGAGCAAAATTTAAACAAGCTCTAAACACCCATACGAATTATGAAAATCAAAGAACTGCATATACGGAACATCGCCTCCATCGAAAAAGGAGACATCGACTTCGAAAACGGACTGCACGACGCCATCAGCGGCGAAGCGGCACCTCTCTTCCTCATCAGCGGAGACACCGGCGCTGGAAAGACCGTCATATTAGACTGCATCGCCATGGCCCTCTACAAAAAGACCCCACGCATAGAAGGTGTAGTAAACTCCACCAAAAACGATTACGTCAATGCAGAAGGAGAAACATTACGGGTTGCCAGCTTAGAACAATACACGCGCTTGGGCATATCCGAACGAGATGAATGTTACAGCGAAGTGAGATTCGAAGGCAATGACGGCATCGATTACCATGCACGGCTTTCCCTCGGCATGCAACGCGGACGCAAGCTGCTGAAGCACCGCCAACCTAAATGGGAAGTGAAGAAAGGAGATGCCGACTGGATAGCTGGAAACACGGAAGTGGCAAACACCATCCGGCAAGCGGTAGGGCTTACCTTCGAACAGTTCGGGCGTATGGCCATGCTGGCGCAAGGGCAATTCGCCACCTTCCTTACCGGAACCAAGACAGAACGCGAAGCTATCTTAGAGCAACTGACCAACACGGAACGCTTCTCGAAATACGGAATTGCCATCAAAAACCTGTTCGACCGAGCTAAAGCCAGTTGCGGACAGATACAAGCCGAATATGACACAGAAAAAACGCATATTTTGGGAAAAGAAGAAAAGGAAACGCTCTTAACGCAACAAGCCCGGTTAGAAGCAGAAAAGAAAGCGCTGGAAACAAAAATCCGGCAAAACGAAGAACGGCTCGCGCTGACCGCAACCATAGAAAAATGCCGCAACGACCAGACTTCCGCCCAACAAGCCTTAGAGCAACTGAAAGAGGCTATGAACAGCGAAAGCTATAAAACGGACACCGCTCTTGTAAACGGTTGGGACAACACGACCATCCAGCGGCAAACGTATGTCCGGATGAAAGAAGCCAAGGAAAAAAGAGAAAACGCCTTAGCGAAAGAACCGCTATACCGAGACCTGTTCCATCGGCTTTCCGCCGACCTTGCCCAACGTAACCAAGAGATATACCTGCAATCGGACGAGATTGAAAAGTTAGACCAATGGCTTGCGGCGCACAAGCACGAGGAAGAACTATACGGAAGAAGCGGCGAAATCATCCAAAAGATACGCCAATACGAAGACTTGGTAAAAGATACGCAAGACCTGACCAGCCAAATACAAGCCGGAGCGGAAAAGACAACCGCACTGAAAGCCGCGGCAGAAGAAGCAAGATTGAATGCGGAAGAAGCCGCCAAAGCAACGGATGCCAAACAACAGGTTATAGACTCCTTAAGCAAACAGCGTGAAGCGATGAAGCCTGACTCCATCAACCAGCAGCTGGAACAAGCCAACCAAGCGAACGTATCGTTAAGGCAGCTTCAACAAACCCTGCAGGCCATCGAAGCCGATACAGCCGAAACGGAAAAACTCGTCGAGAACATCAACGAACAAGAACTGATACTGAGCGTCCTGCACGATGAAATGCAAAAAGCGGAAGAAGCTTTCCGCTCCGCCAAGGAGAAAGACGAAAAAGCCAACAACTTGCTCCACACCATGCAGACAAGCCTGGAAGAATATCTCGTCACCTTGCGCAACCGGCTCATAACCGAACAAGCGGACACTTGCCCCTTGTGCGGCCAACACATCGAACACATCCATCTGGATAAAGACTTCAACGCTGTACTGACCCCATTGGAAAAAGAAAAAGCCGCCACCGGAAAGGCATTGACTCAAGCAAGTGCCGCAAACGAGCAAGCCCAAAGAAAATACAACATCGCCTCCGGAATCCTTCACACACAAAGAAGCCAGCTTGCCGGACAAGAAAAGAAAACCGCCGCCGCAAAAGACAACGCCTTGCGCATGGCAAAACGATTAAACATCGATACGGCATCGCCTATAATGCAACAAGTCGTTACGGCTATAGAACGCACCGACAAAAGCATTTACAAACTCAGCATCCAACAAAAAGAAGCCGAAGTATTGCAACGCGACATCAACCGGCTATTGGAAAAGAAAAAGCAGTCGGATGCCAACAAGGATACGGCAGACAAAGCCAAAGCGCAAGCCGACAAAGCGTTGGATGCCCACGCGCAACACCTGCACCAACTGAACGAACGGAAAAAAGCGGAAGAACAGACCGCCTCCCTTCTCGCCTCTGACTTGACTACCCTATTAGCCCGCTTCATGCCCGACTGGCAACAAAATACCACCGGAGCCAAAGAAAGGCTGGCACTTGCTTCCAACGCCTATACCGCCAAAAAGAAAGAACAAGATGCAGCCCTTCAACACGTACAGACCATGCGGGCTACAACAGAGGCGATAAACAACATCCGAGCCAATATCCTCGACCTCCATGCCGACTGGGAAACACCTGTCGCCCCAACGGCATATACTTGCCAGGATATAAACAACGAATGGACCCGCCTGTTCGCCAACACAGACGCTACCGCTAAAGACATCCGTGAATGCACTCGTGTCTTTACCAATTGCGCAAACACCCTGAACGAATATTACCAGACATCAGGCATGACCGAACCTGCACTCATTGCCTTAATGGCAAGAGAAAACGAACTGGCGGAAGCCCGCAGGCGCATCAACCGCCTTCAGGCAAGTGTCACTTCACGCCGCGATGCCATCGCTTCCGCGCAAAAGCTACAAGCCGAAGCTATGGAAAAACTGGGCATCAGCGAAGAACAAGCCATCCCCGACCTGCCGCTTTTACAAGAAGAAAAGACCGCACTCGCCCAAACGCGTGACCAATTGCTCAATGATTGGGCAACTGCTAACAGTAAGCTGGAGGAAGACAAGCGCAACCAAGACAAATTCAACCGGATAGCCCTCAGGTTGGAACTTGCGAAAAAGAACCTGGCTAAATGGGACCGCCTGAACTCCCGCTTCGGCGGGACCCGCTTCCGTACCTTGGTGCAATCTTACATATTACGCCCGTTGCTCAACAACGCCAACATCTACCTGGCACGCATCACCGACCGCTACAAGCTGACGTGCAGCGAAGAAAACGAGCAACTTGCCATCTTGGTGCTCGACCGCTACAACAAAGACCAAGTGCGAAGCGTGACGGTGTTGTCGGGAGGCGAACGGTTTATGATTTCACTGGCTCTATCGTTAGCCCTCTCCTCGCTGAACCGTCCCGATATGAACGTAGACATCCTCTTTATCGACGAAGGTTTCGGCACACTCGACGAGAAAAGCCTCGACTCGGTCATGTCTACCTTGGAACGCCTGCAAGAGATTGCCGGACAAAACGGACGGCGCGTAGGAGTCATATCACACCGCGAGGAACTGGACGAACGGATTAATGTGCAAATACGTGTCGTCAAGAAAGGAGAAGGGCGAAGCCGCATCGAACTGAGCGGAACGATGCCTGCTTGAAAACCTGCGGCAAGGTTTTTCCACGTGCCTTTCTAAAAATAAATCGAAGAAAGATTTCGTATTTCGCACATTTTTCTTTTCTTTGTGCAGTCATTACAGATGACTTTAGTATGTAATACCCATAAAAAACGACATTTATGAAAATTTCTCACATCGAACATCTGGGCATTGCCGTTAAGAGCATCGAAGAAGCCCTTCCGTATTATGAAAAAGTTCTCGGACTGACTTGCTATAACATAGAGACAGTAGAAGACCAAAAGGTAAAGACCGCTTTCCTGAAATGCGGAGATACCAAAATCGAATTATTGGAGCCGACCAGCCCGGACAGTACCAGTGCCGGCTTTATCGAAAAACGCGGCATGGGCATCCACCACCTCGCTTTTGCCATTGAAGACGGAGTAGCCAACGCATTGGCTGAAGCCGAAGGGGCAGGCATCCGGCTGATAGACAAGGCTCCGCGTAAAGGCGCGGAGAATTTGCAAATCGCTTTCCTGCATCCGAAATCAACAATGGGCGTATTGACTGAATTGTGTGAAAAGTAAAAATCTATAAAACGAAAATACCATGAGTAACCAACTTGAAAAAGTAAAAGAACTGATTGAATTGCGTGCCAAAGCCCGCTTGGGAGGTGGAGAAAAAGCCATCGAGAAACAACACGCAAAAGGGAAATATACAGCACGCGAACGCATCTCCATGCTGCTCGATGAAGGCAGTTTCGAAGAAATGGATATGTTCGTGAAACACCGTTGCACCAATTTCGGTATGGAGAAGAAACAATATTTAGGCGACGGAGTCGTAACCGGATATGGAACCATCGAAGGACGGTTGGTTTATGTCTTTGCGCAAGACTTTACCGTATCGGCTGGTTCTTTGTCGGAAACCATGTCGCAAAAGATATGCAAGGTGATGGATATGGCAATGCGGATGGGAGCGCCCGTCATCGGGCTGAACGACTCGGGAGGAGCACGCATCCAGGAAGGCATCAACGCATTGGCTGGCTATGCCGAAATATTCCAACGCAACATCTTGGCATCGGGCGTAATCCCGCAAATCTCCGGCATCTTCGGGCCTTGTGCGGGAGGAGCCGTTTATTCCCCGGCACTGACCGACTTCACCTTGATGATGGAAGGCACTTCGTACATGTTCCTTACCGGACCGAAAGTGGTAAAGACCGTGACCGGCGAAGACGTGACACAAGAAAACTTAGGAGGCGCAAGCGTGCACTCTACCCGCTCGGGAGTAACCCATTTCACGGCATCTACCGAAGAAGAAGGATTGGCGCTTATCCGCAAACTCTTGAGCTACATCCCTCAAAACAACCTCGAAGAACCACCTTATATAGATTGCACCGACCCGATAGACCGGTTGGAAGACTCGCTGAACGAAATTGTTCCCGACAGCCCGAACAAGCCTTACGATATGTATGAGGTAATCGGCGCTATCGTAGACAACGGCGAATTCCTGGAAGTGCAACAAGACTTTGCGAAGAACATCATCGTCGGCTTTGCCCGTTTCAACGGACAATCGGTAGGTATTGTAGCCAACCAGCCGAAATTCTTGGCGGGCGTACTCGACTGCAATTCCTCACGCAAGGGTGCCCGTTTCGTCCGTTTCTGCGATGCATTCAACATTCCTATCGTATCATTAGTAGACGTTCCGGGATTCCTTCCGGGCACGGGACAAGAATACAATGCCGTTATCCTGCACGGAGCCAAATTGCTTTACGCATACGGCGAGGCAACCGTGCCTAAAGTGACCGTCACCCTGCGCAAATCCTACGGAGGTTCGCACATTGTGATGAGCTGCAAGCAATTGCGCGGTGACATGAACTACGCATGGCCTACCGCCGAAATCGCCGTAATGGGCGGTGCCGGTGCCGTAGAAGTGCTCTATGCCAAAGAAGCGAAAGAAGCCGAAGACCCGAAAGCGTTCATGGCTGAGAAGGAAGCCGAATATACCAAATTGTTCGCCAATCCGTATAACGCGGCGAAATACGGCTACATTGATGACGTGATCGAACCGCGCAACACCCGCTTCCGCATCATCCGCGCCCTGCAACAATTGCAGACCAAGAAACAAACCAATCCGGCAAAGAAGCACGGAAATATTCCTTTGTAATTAACCCCTTTAACGCGTTTAGTTATGAACAAATACATAGCCGGAATATTCTTCGCATCTGCTATGGCGGGCGCACTCAGCTCGTGCACCGCACCGGAGACGGGCAGCAAAATCGTCATCAACGAAGTATTGGTGGATAACCAAAGCAACTTCCAGGACGATTACGGCGTACATAGCGGATGGGTGGAAATATTCAACACATCTTATAATAGCGTCAACTTGGCGGGATGCTACCTGAAAGTGAGCAGCGAGCCGGGCGACACCGTATCTTATTTCATTCCGAAAGGAGATGTACTGACCGCTATCAGCCCCCGCCAGCACGCCCTCTTCTGGGCAGACGGAGCGCCGCGCCGAGGCACCTTCCATACCAATTTCGTATTAAGCAAGACCAATGACAACTGGGTAGGACTGTACGATTCGGGACGGAAACTTTTAGACGAAGTGGTGGTGCCCGCCGGCATCCTGAAGACCGACCAATCGTATGCACGCATCAGCGACGGCTCGGACGAATGGGAAGTAAAGGACGATAGCGAGACCAAATACGTCACTCCAAGCACGAATAACCAGACATTGGAAGGGAATCCCAAAATGGATAAGTTCGAGCTACACGATGCGGCAGGACTGGGTATGACCATCACCGCCATGACCGTGGTTTTCATCGGGCTGATTCTGTTGTACATCTGCTTCCGCATCATCGGCAAGATTGCCGTCAAGCTCCGGAAGCGCAACGCCATGAAGGCGCATAACATCACCGACAAGCAAGAAGCCAAGGAACGCCGCTTAGGCGAAGCGCCGGGCGATGTGATAGCCGCCATTGCCATGGCACTGCACGAAGCTCAGGGAAGCGACCACGATGTAGAAGAAACCATCCTCACCATCAGCCGCGTAAAGAGAAGCTACTCGCCATGGAGCTCGAAGATTTATACCCTGCGCGAAAATCCTCATAAGAAATAACCCTCTAACGTAATGAATGACCATGAAAGAATATAGATATAAAATCAACGGGAACTTATACAAAGTGACCGTAGGAGACATAGAAGACAACAACGTACACGTAGAAGTAAACGGTACGCCCTACACCGTAGAACTGGAGAAGCACGTAAGCCCGAAAATCAAGCCGGTTGTCCGTACCGCCGCGACCACTCCGGCCGCTCCTCCTCCGGCTATATCCCGCCCCACCGTATCACAAGGCAAGTCGGGCATCAAATCCCCGCTGCCCGGAGTCATCCTCGACATCAAGGTGAAAGAAGGCGATACGGTGAAACGCGGACAGACCTTATTGATATTGGAAGCCATGAAAATGGAAAACGACATCAAGTCCGACCGCGACGGCAAAGTGACCGCTATCCAAGTGAGCAAAGGAGAATCTATTCTTGAAGGTACAGACCTTATAATCATCGAATAACTATGGGAGAATTCATCAATTTCTTACAGAGCAACCTGGCGGATTTCTGGACGTATACCGGCTTCTACAATGCGACTTACCAGCATTTCATCATGATAGCCGTCGGTATATTCTTCATTTATCTTGCCGTGGCAAAGGAATTCGAGCCGATGCTGCTGATTCCTATCGGATTCGGTATGCTGGTGGGCAACATTCCTTTTAATATGGAAGCCGGTCTGCAGGTCGGCATCTACGAACAGGGTTCGGTACTCAACATCTTATACCAAGGGGTGACGTCGGGCTGGTATCCGCCGCTCATCTTCCTCGGCATCGGAGCCATGACCGACTTCTCGGCATTGATTTCCAATCCGAAGCTGATGCTCATCGGTGCGGCAGCCCAGTTCGGTATCTTCGGTGCCTACATGATTGCACTCAAATGGGGATTCGACCCCATGCAGGCGGCCGCTATCGGCATCATCGGCGGTGCGGACGGCCCTACCGCCATCTTCCTTTCATCCAAGTTGGCGCCTAACCTGATGGGAGCCATCGCCGTGTCCGCTTATTCGTACATGGCATTGGTGCCGGTTATCCAACCGCCTATCATGCGTTTGCTGACCACCAAGAAAGAACGCCTCATCCGCATGAAAGCCCCACGTGCCGTGTCGCATACCGAAAAGGTATTGTTCCCCATTATGGGTCTGTTGCTCACCTGCTTCTTAGTGCCTTCGGGTCTTCCGTTGTTGGGTATGCTGTTCTTCGGCAATCTGTTAAAAGAAAGCGGTGTGACCCGCCGGTTGGCTGAGACAGCCCGTGGCCCGCTGATTGACACCATCACCATCCTGTTGGGACTGACCGTAGGCGCGTCTACCCAAGCATCGGAATTCATCACATGGGATTCGTTGAAAATCTTCGGCCTGGGTGCCTTGTCGTTCATGATAGCCACCGCATCGGGCGTGCTCTTCGTGAAGATATTCAACCTCGTATTGAAGAAAGACAACAAAATCAACCCGCTTATCGGTAATGCAGGCGTATCTGCCGTGCCCGACTCTGCCCGCATCTCGCAAATCGTCGGTGCGGAATACGACCCGACCAACTACTTGCTGATGCATGCCATGGGCCCGAATGTAGCCGGAGTCATCGGTTCTGCCGTAGCCGCAGGTATCCTGTTAGGATTCTTGATTTGATACTTTTAAGAAGTTATTACAAGGAGTTATCACAAGGAGTTAAGGGAGTTAGAAGCCAATACTTCTATACTATTGTCCTTTAACTCCTGCCGAAGGCATAACTCCTTCTAACTCCTTGCAATAACTTCTTATTTCTTGATTTATATCATAAAAACCGCATAAACCCCGCAATTTTAACCGTTTTCTTTCCGCTTGTTTAGAATGAAAGCCCTATTTTTGAGGCGCAAAACTAAAACTAAACAAAACATGTCAGAAAACAAAACTGTAAAGTATCACATTCCTGAGCAAGGAATCTACTTGTATGCCCGCACGAGTGACGGTAAAACAGAAATGATTGTCTTAAACAGCACTGACAAAGAACAAGTTCTGCCAAGCCGGCACTACAACGCTCTAACTCAAGGAACAAAAGAAGGCAAAATCATCACTACCGGCAAGAAGGTAAATCTCAATCAAAACCTGACCGTCCCTGCCAACCGCTCTTTGATTATCGAGTTCTAAGCTTTTATATCAAACGCAGAGACTTTTATTTTTTCAAGGAGTTAAAGGAAGTTATTTCAGGGAGTTAGAGGGAGTTAGAAGCCAATACTTCTATACTATTGCCCTTTAACTCCTGCCGAAGGCATAACTCCCTGCAATAACTCCTTTTAACTCCTTGTAATAACTCCCTATGAACATACGCCCCGCTACACCCGCCGACCTGGACCGCCTGATGGAAATATTCGAGGCGGCACGCCGCTTTATGGCCGACACCGGGAATCCGAACCAATGGATAAACGGCTATCCGCAACGCGGACTGATTGCGGACGAAATAAGCCGAGGGCATTGTTATGTTTGCGAAAGCCCTGAAAAGAGAACCGTAGGGACATTCTGCTTCGTTCCCAGCCCCGACCCGAATTACGCACGCATCGAGGACGGAGCGTGGCTGGACGGCAAGCCTTACCACGTCATCCACCGGATTGCCTCAGACGGAAGCGAAAAGGGGATTTTTCAAGCCTGCATCAACTGGTGCGCATCACGCGATTCCAACCTCCGGGCAGACACCCATGCCGACAACAAGGTAATGCAGCACCTGTTAGAGCAGAACGGCTTCATCCGTTGCGGCATCATCTACGTAGCCAACGGAACGCCCCGCATCGCTTACCAACGGACGTTGATAGTTAATAGTTAATAGTGAATAGTTAATAGTTAATAACGGCAAGCGGAAAAACACCCACCGTTATTCACTATTAATTATTAACTATTATAAACACTCCTTCCCCTCGTTCCTTGGCATCCGCAATCCTCCGCTTCAGCCGCTCCACCCAAAGCCGCGAGTCCGATAACACGCCCTTTTCCGTATTCTCGCCCACGAGGATGCACCCCGCGGTGTCTTCCGGGCTTCGGGCTTGCGCCACGCCGGCTCCAACGTATGGCAGAACTTCTCCCCCGTCTATGCGCAATTCACCTAATGTGTAGGTTTTATCTTTTGCGATTCTTTGTAAGGTCAATTCCATCGTTTCTGAATTTTAGTTTACGGTATATTGATTTTCGTTTATTGTCACTTGTCACAATTGTCACGTAACGCCGGTGCATCCATTGGCGAAGCATCACTTCCGCCCCTTCCGCATTCATCCCCTCCGCTTGGCGCACCCGGATAGCGTCTTGCAGGGTAAACTCATCGGGCAAGAGCTCCAGCAGGTTGCGCCGTCCGCGCCTGGGAGCCGCATCCGCATCGGCATTCATCGCATTTTCTATCTCACCTCCGAAAAATTCCATCTTGCACCACATGTCATAATGGAAACTCCAGCGCACGAACTCCTCAATCGTCTTGTCCCATTTCTCGCCGTTCGCCACGTAGAGCACGCAAGCCTTCAAGTAGGCAATCACATTGGCACGGAACGAAAGATTCTCGTACACGCGGCTCTGTGAAAGCATGGCGAACTCGGCATTTTCGTCGCGCATTTTCTTGGCGAGCCGGAAAGCCTGCGGGCAATCCACCAGCCCCGCGGCACGGTTCAGGTTTTCGATGTACGGCCTTAGCTCTTCATCGAAAGCCGCGTCATACGTCCCCGTACACCGGCATCTCCGCCCCGATTTCCCTTTCGGGAATGGTGCAGAAATTGATGCGTGAAACAGGCCCGTCCGTGAGCACGTTCATAAGCGTTGCCTCATGCTCCACGTTATCAATGTAACGGAACCTTACCTTATGCAGGTGGGTTGCGAGCGGAGGAAACACCGCATGAGCCACGGCGGGCTTGTAGACATCGGGCGTGCGG
>CASFRN010000050.1 GCA_949296855.1 uncultured Bacteroides sp.
GGCACGAAGTCCATCAAGCTGCGCCACGGGCGGGCATCGGTGGGCGGCACGCAGGTAAGGCTTACGCTCCGCATCGGGCTGGACGAAGCGGACGTAATCCCCTCGCAAGTGATAGAGGACGAAAGCAAGGAAGCTTCGGCTTTCATCGAGGGCATGTATGACGATGCTTTCGGCTACTGAATGTTCACCACAGATTACACAGATTAAAATAATTAATTTACTAACTGTAGGGGCGTATCGCATACGCCCCGAATGCGCCCACAAATGCATACGCGGATGTATTCAGGGCGGGCAGACCCCGCCCCTACAAAAATAAAAAAACATGAGTTTTGGAATTTCGAATAACGTACGTTGCCGGGAGGTGCGCGAGTGCACGCCGGAACTGTTTTGGAAGGCGGTACGGTCGCCTTTGGTGAGCGATGTTTGCGCACAGATTGCGGACGGGCTGGAGAAGGTGCGCCGCGGAGAGATGGTAAAAGAAGATTACGAAACGCTGAAGGCGGGGCTGAAGAAACGGCTCCCGATTTTTACGCCTCACGCTACGTTTAAGAACGGGCGCAGGCTGAATGCGGACGCCGTGCCTTCGGGGCTTTCGATGTACGACATCGACCATTTGCCCAGCCCTCGCGAATACTGGGTGGAGAAGAGCCAGGAATTGAGCGTGAAGGGCGTGATGCGCTTCGTGGTGTTGGCGCATGTTACGCCCAGCACCGAGGGGCTTCGGTTATTCTTCATCATTCCCGATGGGATGGATTTGGTGTCGGCTCAGAAGTGGATGAGTGAGCAATTGGGTGACGCGAATTACGACCAGAGCGTGAAGGACTTGGCGCGGAGTTCGTTCGTGGTGCCGGAGGATTACATCTTGTATGTGGATGAAGACAAGTTGTTTGCGGATAACTGTAGGGGCGTATCGCATACGCCCGAATGTACCAACTCCCTTTGTCATCCTGAACGAAGTGAAGGATCTCGTGAACACCCGCTTGACGCACGCGAGATTCTTCGCTCTGCTCAGAATGACAATAGTGGGGTGAGTGATAATGCGGATGATAACGTGGATGCTTCCGGGCGTATGCGATACGCCCCTACGGAGTTCAAAGGTGTGCCGTATTCGGAGATTATCGCCCGCTGGTTTGCGTTGGCTGGCGGCGAGCCGGTGCAGGGCGAGCGGAATGACAAGCTGCACCGGCTGGCTTCGCATCTTCGGTATATCACGGATAATGATGAGAATATTCTTTTACAGATTATGCCCCGGTACGGGCTTTCGGAGGAGGAAATGAAAGGGTTGATTCATTCGGCGTGTAGTGCGAAGTGGTTTACTATGCCGAAAATGTTGCAAGAAGCAATCTCCCTTTGTCATCCTGCCCCCTCCTTTTGTCATCCTGAACACTCCCTTTGTCATCCTGAACACTCCCTTTGTCATCCTGAACGAAGTGAAGGATCTCGTGAACACCCACTTGATGCACACGAGATTCTTCGCTACGCTCAGAATGACAATAGTAAGGTGAATGACAATAGAGGGGCGGGTGATAACGTGGGTGTTATCGGGCGGGCAGACCCCGCCCCTACGATGCCTTCCCGTCTTCCTGCGTTGATAAAACTTCTTATTAGCCGCACGCCCGATGTCTACAAGCCCGCCGTGGCTCATGCGGTGTTTCCTCCGCTCGCAACCCACCTGCATAAGGTAAGGTTCCGTTACATTGATAACGTGGAGCATGAGGCAACGCTTATGAACGTGCTCATGGCTGGGACGGGCGCGGGCAAGGATTGCATCTCCGAGCCGATTAACCGGATTATGGCGGACATCCGGCGCAGGGATGAAGAAAACCTCCGGCGCGAGCGGGAATGGAAGAACGAGGTGAACTCGAAAGGCTCGAACAAGGACAAGCGCCAGCGTCCCGAAGGGCTGGTTATCCAGGAGATTGACGCAGACATGACCAATCCGGCTTTCGTGATGCGTACCGCCGAGGCGGAAGGGCATTTCCTGTACACGAAGCTGAACGAGATAGACCAGTTTGACGCCTTGCGCGGGTCGGGGCGCGGGAACCAGCAGTTCCAAATCATGTGCCTCTCGTTCGACCCCGGAAACCGCTACGGGCAGACCCGTGTGGGCACGCAATCCGTCACGGAGAAAGTGACCATCCGGTTTAACTGGAACGCGGCCACCACGATTCTAAAGGGCAAGAAATATTTCTCCCGTGTGCTCACGGACGGGCCTGTTTCACGCATCAATTTCTGCACCATTCCCGAAAGGGAAATCGGGGCGGAGATGCCGGTGTACGGGACGTATGACGCGGCTTTCGATGAAGAGCTAAGGCCGTACATCGAGAACCTGAACCGTGCCGCGGGGCTGGTGGATTGCCCGCAGGCTTTCCGGCTCGCCCGGAAGATGCGGGAAGAGAACGCCGAGTTCGCCATGCTTTCACAGAGCCGGGTGTACGAGAATCTGAGCTTCCGGGCGAATGTGATTGCCTACTTGAAGGCCTGCGTGCTCTACGTGGCGAACGGCGAGAAATGGGACAAGACGATTGAGGAGTTCGTGCGCTGGTCGTACCGGTACGACATGTGGTGCAAGATGGAGTTTTTCGGAGGTGAGATAGAAAATGCGATGAATGCCGATGCGGATACGGCCCCCAGGCGCGGACGGCGCAACCTGTTGGAACTCTTGCCCGATGAGTTTACCTTGCAAGACGCTATCCGGGTGCGCCAAGCGGAGGGGATGAATGCGGAAGGGGCGGAAGTGATGCTTCGCCAATGGATGCACCGGCGTTACGTGACAATTGTGACAAGTGTGACAAGTGACAATAAACGAAAATCAATATACCGTAAACTAAAATTCAGAAGCGATGGAATTGACATTAAAGCGAACCGCAAAACGCAATAACTATACGATAGGCAGGCTGGCGGTAGACGGCGAACCGTTTTGTGACACATTGGAGCCTACGTGGCGCGACATCGGCTACGGGCATCGGGGTAAAAAAGTCCCCGGACGGACTGCTATCCCCGCAGGGCGTTATCCGGTGGTCATCACTTACTCGCCGAAGTTCGGCAAGTGGCTCCCGCTCCTGCTCCACGTACCGATGTTCGAAGGCATCCGCATTCATGCCGGAAACACCGCGGAAGACACCGCAGGGTGCATCCTTGTGGGCGAGAACCTGAAGCCGGGCACGGTGCTGAACTCGAACATCTGGGTGCACCGGCTGAAGCAAAAGATTGTGGAGGCAAAAGAACGTGGGGAAGGCGTGTGGATTTCGGTCAGCGAATAATATGAATAGTGAATAATGAATAACGGCGGGTGTTTCCGCTTGCCGTTATTCGCTATTCGTTATTAACTAAAAGCGCACGCTCACCCCTGCCCTGACGTTAAACCCTTGTACCGGATAGCCCGTCTCGGTAAGATAACCGCAATTCAAAAGATTATTTACGCCCGCAAAAACATTCAAACGGTTGAAGAACCCGTATCCTGCCGAAAGCGACAGATTATTCACGGACTCAGCATCTTCCATAGCCTTCATCCCCACACGTTTCTCGAAACGGCATTGTGCCTTCACCCATAAATCATCGTACACTTTAGCCCGGACAGAGGCATCCAAGGCAAATTCCGGTTTCAGATAAAGCAAAGCCTCCATACCCTCCTTCACATCCCAATGGGAATAAACGCCTTTCAGTGTCATGTCTATCCAATCCTTGTATTGACAAGCAAATTCCGCGCCTCCATACCCCACTTTGGCTTTTTCTTGCATAAACGGCACATAAGCATAAGGGGAATCTTCATCCATTACAAACGGACATCCTTTAAATATTTCATCTTTCACTATCCGGTATCCTCCATAAAGATGAAAACTTAAACCCGGCACCGGAGCACCTTTCAAACCGGCCTTCAAATCAACAGGAGTATAGGAAGCCTGCATCTGCCCCGCTTGTGCCCAATACGGAGAAAGTTCATTCAGCCGGCGGAAGCCGTTCAGCTCGGTTCCTCCCGTGGCGTGCACATACACCCGATAGGTATCGGCAAAGAAGAAATCGAGCTTCACGTCAGGCGAAACCATCAACTTTCCGTCGTGTCCGAATTGTGCATCGGCGTGTATTCCCGCACGCAACCGCATACGCCCGTTATCGAACGTATAATACGGATTGAGCCGGAGCAGGGTGTAATCGGCCTGGCCTGCATCATGAATCAGATTATCCATTGCAAAGCCAATCCCGACCTTTTGCTCTTCATTAACCGCGCCCGACACAAAGCCCAACGTATGGACGATATTCTCGGAGCCATGCCGCAAATAAGGGATGTCGTGCGCCCGGCTAAAGCGCTGCAGCCCGGCCTGAAACGAGAAGTCCACCGGAAGCGCGCCCTCTACGGAAGCAAGGCGGAAGTATCCTTCGCCCGACGTGTACCGCTGGCGTCCGGGAACAAACGCCTCTTCTCCCCCCTCGCTTTCCACCGGCATGTAATTGAAGACCTGAGAAGCAAAAGCCCCTCCCATGCCCAACGAAACCTTGCGGAAACCGTGCCGGTAATCGAGCGATACGTCCGTACGGTAAAAACGCGATCCCCAATCGTCCGCATCGGGCAGGGAAGAAGAGACTTTTCCGTTCATCCCATAAAACGAAGCGTCAAAGCTCAAACAATCGCGCCGGGAAATGTCCCAAAGATAAGACAAACGCGCATCCACATTGTTCCGGGTACCGTATGCCACACGGGCATAGCCGCCGGGAGCTTTCTGTTGTTTTTCATCGCTGGTCATCGCTTGCATGGGCGTAAACTTCCATGCTGAAAAAGGATGAAGCGAAGTGGCATAGTCAATATGTTGTTCAGGTACAGCCGGTTCTTCCACTTCGGGCAATACATTGATTTTAAATGCGTCCATCACCTCCGGATTATACTGGTTTTCCACCACCACCGTACGGTTCAATGTCGTATCGGCTTGTTCCTGGGCGTATGCATGATGCACACATAAACCGCCCAGCCCTATTGCTATCATCATTGATTTCATAAGCATAAAATATATAGCGTTTTCGAAACGCAGATTAACGCGGATTTTCGCAGATAATAATTTAATTATCAATTTGCGTTAATCTGCGAGAATCTGCATTTTTATAAACCACTCTATTCATTTTCCAATTGGTTCAAACGGGTTTCTATCATCTCTTGGACGTCATCATCTGCCTGATAGTTCTGCTTCAAGGACAAGAGGTATTGCTTGGCATCCAAACCGCGTCCCATTTTCACATAAATATCCGACAAAAGCACAAAGCTCCGCGCCAACCAATAAGCGTGAGGCGTGCTGGCCTCGATGTAGTCCAGCACTTCTTTCTCCGCCTTTTCGGTTTCGCCCGCATCAAAATAAAGCTGGGCAAGCAAGTATTTCGCTTCGGCGCCATAGACGTTGCGGGTGTCTTTTGCCAATGCCGTCAAGTCGCCCATCGCTTCTTGCGGCTTTCCTTCACCCAAATATGCCTTGGCACGGGCATAGCGTGCTTCATTCTCTACTTCGGGCGCCAACTTGCTTTGAGCCAGCAAAGAAGAAGCGACAGTGATAACCTTTTCAGGATGATCCGCAAGGCGGGCGCACTCCAACGCACGGCGCCAAGCCTCCACCCGCTCTTCTTGCGAAACGGAGCGGCCGGCCATACGCTCGTACAAGCCCAAGGCTTTTCCGTAGTCTTTCCCTTGATAAGCGATATCGGCACTGAGCTTCATCGCCTCGCCCGAAAACTTATTGTCGGGATATGCCAATACCTTATCCAGGCAAGCCGAAGCCTCGGCATAGTCCTGCCCGTTATAAGCCATCAAGCCCAAGTAATACGAAGCGTTCACGCTAAACGCCCCTTGCGGGAACGACTGGAGATAACGGGTAAAGCTGGCTTTCGCCTCTGCCGTTTCGCCCCGCATATACACCCGCTCGGCGGCTACGTAGGTCAACGAATCGCGTTCGTTCACATCGAAGTTGGCTCCTCCCGGAAGCGATGATACAAAACTCAGGTAATCATCCACCCGATTCAGGTCGATGTATATCGACTTCAAGTCGCGTTGAGCCAGGCGGGCTTCTTCGCTTCCCGGATAATCGGATATTACTTTCTTATAAGCGGCTATGGCTTCGGGATATTTATCCTCTTGATAATAAAGCAAACCAATCTCGCCCGACGCCTTACGCGAAAGCGGGCTTTCGGGGAAACGCTGGAGCAAGACCGTGTACCGCTCAATGGCTCCGGCATTGTTCTCTTGCAGCACGAAGGCACGCCCTTGCTCGTACAAGGCATCATCAATGTATTGCGAAGCCGGATATTCGGCCAGCAAGCGGTTCAGGGTCTGAATCTTACCCGCATAATCGCGTTGCAACCCTCTCACAAAGGCTTGCTGGAAAAGCGAATAATCGCCCAAGCTGGGGTCTGCCGTAAAGGCTTGTACATAATAGGCGCCCGCCTCCTCAAACCGGCGGGCATGGAAATGACAATCGCCCATGCGGTTGTATACATCTGCCGCGATGCGCCGGTCTTTCGCTTGCGTTTGCGAACAACGGGTAAACCATGTCAAGGCTTGTTCGTATTGCTTTTGCTTGAAAGCTACATACCCCAAATTATACAAAGCCAAGGCATATTCTTCCCCTGTGCGGCAGGGCGTATATTCCAAATAAAGCCGATAGTCGGAAGCCGCCTGCGCATAGCGCTCCATACGGTATTCCGACTCTCCCCGCCAATAATAGGCGTCGGCTTTGGTTTGTGCATCGTAGCGTCCTAAATCAATGGATTGGGTAAAATATCCGATGGCATTCTCGAAAGCGGCTTGTGCAAAAGCCTGCGTTCCGATGCGGAACAATAACTTTTGCTTGGCTTCCAAGATACGGCCGCCCGGATGGGTGATTTTAGCTATGGAGCTTAATGCCGCCTGATAGCTTCGGGTATTCATATAAACTTCTACCAGATAATCGTTCACTTTCTCGGTATAGGCAGAGTTCGGGAATTCGTTCAAGAACCGCTCGAATACCGTGACCGATTCGGCAAAAGGCGAATACGAAGTCTCGTGGATGCAAAGGGCATAGTTATACAAAGCCTGTTCTTGCACACCCCGGTCGAACGTCATAGCCGAAGCCTGTTCGAACGCCATACGGGCGCGCGTGCGGTCTTTCAATTGGATATAAGCCATCCCGCTATGCAGATAAGCGTTCTGCGCCAATGCATCTTGCCCGTCTGCCGCCTTGCCCCAAGCTTCCACGGCTTTCGAGCAGACACCGGTCTGATAATAGCTCATGCCTAAAGCATACAAAGCCTTCCGGTCTTTGCCTCCTTCGGACGATCCACAATAAGTTTCCAAAGGCTTTACCGCCTCGGCATAACGCCCCATCCCGTAACTTGCCTCACCCGCGATGCGCTGCATCGACAAGGCATATTCATGACGCGGATAAGCCTCTAAATACGTATCCGCCAATTGTTTCGCCTTCTGATACTCATGTTTCTCCAAGCAAATGTCTGCTATATAATAAGGTGTATAAGGCGCATACTTCTCATCGGCTCCCGCAAGCCGGAAGCCTTCCAACGCCTCACCGTACCGCCCGCGGGCATAATCAATATAAGCCAATTGATAAACCGCGTCAAGCTGATACTCCTTGCTCACGTCTTTCAAGACAGAAAACCACAAAGCAGCATCCTTCAGATTCCCTTCTTTCAGATACGAAGTGCCCAAACGCAACAAAGAAACATCCCGTTCATCATCGGCTAGCCGATGAATATCACACATCTTGAAATGCGTAATGGCTTCAGGATAATTCTTGTCGAAAAAATAAGCAGACCCTATCAAGGCATATACCCGATTGATGTAACGCGAATCGGGATACTGCCCTACGTACGCTTCCAACCGGCGGATGCGGCCGGGCTTATTCAGTTCATACGAAGTGCAAGCCAACATATAAGCCGCTTCTTCGGTAAATTCCGCCGAAGGTTCTTGTTGCAAATACTGTGTCAAGGTCTGTTGTGCCGCGGCATAATCGTGCCTTTGGAACAACGTCTTTCCGTCCTCAAACAAACGGACAGGGCCGGTCAACGGCTCTACTTGCTGGGCAAATGCCATCCAAGGCATCATGCACAACAATCCCGCCATTCCGAGTTTTCTCTTTCTCTTCATAAGTAACAGTTTATATTGTTCACCACAGATTACACAGATTTCGATAATTATAGTCAAAACAAAATTGGTTTGCGAAAAATATTTTGTATTGTCATCCTGAGCAAAGCGAAGGATCTCGTGTACATCCACGTAGACGCATCCGAGATGCTTCACTACGTTCAGCATGACAAATGTTTTTTGCAATTCATTTCAGATTGACTATAAATTAAAGACTCTGTGTGCCTCTGTGTCCCCCGTGGTGAGTTTCTGATTTATGTAAAGCCAAAAACCGAGCCACTCCTTCCCTCACCGAGTCAAGCCCGAACTCATCCGGGTTGATTTGGCCGAGCGGCATCCAGAACGAATCCGCCACGTCATCCATCGCCTTCAAACGGCTATCGTCCTCCACCCGGCAAAGGAAAAACAAGTCGAGCGTATGCACCAAAAAGCCCGAATACAGATAGGTATTAGGCAACGAGAACTGGTAAACGGCTTCGGTCACCTTCAGTCCGGTTTCTTCCATCACCTCACGCGCCACGCCCTCTTCGCCCGTCTCACGCATATCGATGAAGCCTCCCGAGAGGTCGAGCGTCCCCTTAGCCGGTTCTTTCCCGCGCCGGCACACCAGCAATTCATTCTTATGATTCAGGATAAAAGCGACCGTAGCCGCACTCGAATTGAAATAATACACAAAGCCGCAATCGGCACACTTCTTCGCCTTCGCATTGCGGACTTCAAAATGAGAAGACCCGCACTTCGGACAATACTTGAATAACTCTAACGGATGCATCGTGTCATTTATTTAAGATAATGCCGCAAAGATAAAAGAAAAGCCGTATATCTCCCGCTATTTTCCGATTTATTATAAGAAACTATTCATTCTACTTGGCGCGGGATAGTGCGGGATGTATGCGTGTGTTTTGTAGAGACGATGCGCACACATCGTCTCTACTTGCGTTCGGCTTATTATTCCGATGCCTTTCCTTCACCCAACAGTTCCAGCATCTGCTCGCCATAGCGCGTGCCCAGCATCCGATAACCTTGTGCCGTAAAGTGCAAGCTATCTTGAGCGGCAGGGCATCCGGCGGAAGAGATGACGTGTGCCGTAGGAATGGTGCGGGGCAACTCATCGATAATGGCATTCATCGAAGCGCACTTCCCGTTTTGGTCGGCATTGACCGTCTCGCCCGCCAGCAAAGGCACATGCTTGGCTTTCAGGTTCAGGTCGGAAAGCAACCGTTCATAAACCAGCTTCACCTTTTGCGGCCATTCCGGGTCTCCCGTATTCGATTCTCCCTGATGCAAAAGAATACCTTTGATGACACCGTCCTTTTGCGCCAGCCGCGCCAATTCGACAAGCCGCGCATACGGATTCCCGCCGTACTCTTTCACCATGTTTTGCAACCAGTCGGGCGATGAAGCCACATAGTCCTGGCATTTGTCTTCGTCGAACAACTCGATGCGGCATCCGCCAACCGCTACATGGACGATGCCCACGCGTACTTTCTCCGGCAGATTCCCTATCAAGGTACGTCCGAAATAATCGGCCGGCGTCAATCCCGTATGGCACCGGCACAAAGGCGGGACGGCACGGTACCACTTCCCTTTCTCACGCCCTAAATCGGGACAATCTACAGCAGACATCACCAAGAAACGTTCGCTCACGCCACACGTGTCCTGCGGTTCAAACCGGGCGTTGCCTTCCATATTCGACTGCCCGAAACATAAATAAATGTAGAAATTCTTGTCGCGGGCGGATGCGGACAGAACCGTCAGGACCGCCCCTAATAACAACAGCATTTTTCTCATGGTACAAAATGATTTTAAATGTTTTACTTATACTAACCACGAGCAAAGTTATAAGTTTTTTGCTTTTCTACGCAAGCCCCGCTATTAAATTATGTCATCAGCCTCCGATTTTCCCCGCCATCCGCCTTGAAACGCCCTGCCAAACGGCATTTAAGGGCTTACAGCCTCCCGCTGCAAAAGCCCATATCCTCGTGATTGCATTTGGCGGCATCCCGAATCTCCCTTAAAAACAAACGGGCGCACATCTCGGCATCGTCTCCCGCACGGTGATGCCTGCCGCAGGGTATCCCGAACTGACGGCAGAGATAATCCAGCTTGTTGCACTCAAAATTATAAAGTTTGCGGGCAGCACGAAGCGAGCAATAATAGGTGACATCGGGCTTCCCGATGCCATACAGTTCTAACGAATGGCGGATGCAGCCGATATCGAAAGCGGCGTTATGCGCCACCAGCACGGGGCATTCCTCCAAATAGCCGGATAATTCCGCCCACACTTCGGGAAACTCCGGCGCATCCGCCGTATCGCCGGGACGTATCCCGTGAACCTGCATATTCCAATAGCTATAACAATTCCCTTCCGGACGGACTAGCCACGAACGGGTTTCCGCAACCTTCCCGCCGCGCACCACGCAAACGCCCGCCTCGCAAATGGAAGCGCGCTTTCCCGTAGCGGTCTCGAAGTCAACGGCAATAAAGTTTATCCCTTGCATGGGGGCCTCCTTCCTATCCATAACGCTTAATTTATTTTTGTGATTCCGGACAGGCTCAAAAACCTGTTTCAAGCAGCCTCAACGAGAATATAACCTGTCAGAAGCGGAGCCCTTTCAGCCTTTCGCGGAGAAACTTCAATGCCTTGTACATATGCGCCTCCACCGTGCGCAAGGAAATGCCCATCACGTCGGCGATGTCCTTGTTCTTCATGTCGTGCAGGTAGCTCAGCTTGAACACTTCCTGGCACTTGCCGGGCAGCTCGTTGATGGCTTGGCGAAGCTCGGCGCGCAACTCACGGTTCTCTATCCGGGTAATCACGTCTGTATGGCCGGGCTGGTAATAGTCCAGCTTCTTCTGATAGAACTCCACCTCTTCGGCATTGTAGCTTTCCGCTACCGCACGGTGCTTCAGCAGATTGATGCTTTGGTGTAGACCGAGCGGTACAGGAACGCCTGAATCTGTTCGCCCACTTCAACGGTATCCTTCCTCCGCCAGACTTCCACGAACACATCTTGAACGATGTCTTCCGCATCGTCTTCTCCCACAAGGCGCGCCGCATAAAACAGCAAGCCCGCATAATAACGTCTGAACAATGCCTTATATGTCTTCTCGAATTCCTCTGCCATATCCGTCTTGTTAAGATTAGCATTTTGCAAATGTAGTCAATAGAAAGAAATGAACAAAACAAAATAAGTGTTTTTCCACGATTGCTTGTTTTAAATACATAACGTAAATTCAAAATTCAAACACTAATATTATGAGACTGAAAGCCATTCCGATTTCCGTTTTTCTTTTCGCGCTGGCCGCGTGCGGCACGCCTCCGCAATCTTCCGAGGAAGATTTGACCCAATATGTCAATCCGTTTATCGGCACCGATTTCACAGGGAATACCTATCCGGGCGCGCAGGTGCCCTTTGGCATGGTGCAGCTGAGCCCCGACAACGGCTTGCCGGGCTGGGACCGCATCGCCGGCTATTTCTATCCCGACAGCACGATAGCCGGATTCAGCCATACCCACCTTTTAGGAACAGGCGCGGGCGACCTGTACGACATTTCGTTCATGCCCGTCACCCTGCCCTACAAAGAAGCCGGAGCTCCCTTGGGCATCCATTCCAAATTCTCCCATGAAAACGAACAGGCATACGCCGGATATTACCGGGTAAAGCTGGACGACTATGGCATCAACGTGGAACTGACCGCCACGGAACGGTGCGGCGTACAACGTTACACATTCCCCAAAGCCGAATCCGCCATCATCCTCAACCTTACCAAATCCATGAATTGGGACGCCACGCAAGACACGTATATCGAAGCCATCGACTCGGTGACCATACGTGGATACCGTTTCTCAAACGGCTGGGCACGCAACCAGAAGGTGTATTTCTGCACCCGCTTCTCACGTCCGTTTGCGCAGATGAAGGTAGATACCGTCAACGTCCCACGGGAAGACAAGGGCTATGACCGGGGACTTATCGCACGTTTCGAATATCCGACACAAGCGGGCGAACAAATCACCCTCGTCACCGCCCTGTCGGGCACAGGAATGGAAGGAGCCATGAAAAACCTGCAAGCCGAAGCGCCCGATACAGACTTCGACGCTTACCTGCAAAAAGCCAAAGCCGCCTGGAACAAGGAATTAGGAAAGGTCAAGATAGAAACCACTGACGCGGACACACGCACCGTATTCTACACGGCACTGTATCATAGCATGCTGGCACCTACTATCTACAATGACGTAGACGGCTTGTATTACGGACCGGATGGGAAAAACCATCAGGCCGACGGCTGGACCAACTACAGCACATTCTCGCTATGGGACACTTATCGTGCCGCCCATCCGTTACTCACCCTCATCCAGCCAGAACGTACCAACGACATGGTGAAATCGCTGGTTGCTTTCTACGAGCAAAACGGACGGTTGCCCGTATGGAACTTCTACGGAAGCGAAACCGACATGATGATCGGCTATCATGCCGTAGCGGTCATCGCCGACGCTTACCTGAAGGGCATCGGTGACTTCGACGCCGAAAAAGCACTGGAAGCTTGCGTAAAAACCGCCAATATCGACGAATACCGCGGCATCGGCGTCTACAAACAAAAAGGATATATCCCCTACGATATGCACGACCCGTACAATAACGACGGTTGGTCGCTCTCGAAAACGCTGGAATACGCTTTTGATGATTATTGCATCGCCCAAATGGCGGAAAAGATGGGCAAAGCGGACATCGCCAAAGAATTTTACGCCCGGTCGCGAAACTATCGTAACGTGTATAATCCAGCCACTTCCTTCATGCAACCGCGCGACACAAAAGGCAATTTCATCCCCGACTTCGATGCCGAAGACTATACGCCCAACATCTGCGAAAGCAACGGTTGGCAATATTTCTGGTCGGTACAGCACGACATCGAAGGATTGATAGAATTGACCGGAGGAAACGAACGCTTCGCCCAAAAGCTGGACAGCATGTTCACTTTCCATCCTACCGACACCACCAAACTTCCGTTGTTCAGCACCGGCATGATCGGCCAGTACGCACATGGGAACGAACCCAGCCACCACGTGGCTTACCTATATAATAAGGTAGGAGAACCGTGGAAGACCCAGCAATACGTCAGCCAAATCATGCATACCTTGTACACCAACACACCGGCAGGCTTGTGTGGCAATGAAGATTGCGGCCAGATGTCGGCTTGGTATGTGCTGGGTGCCATGGGGTTCTATCCGGTGAACCCGGTTTCGCAAACATACGAAATCGGAAGCCCGCTCTTCCCGAAAATGTCCGTATCGGTACCAGGTGGAAAGACTTTTACCGTCATCGCCCACAACGTAAGCCCCGAAAACTGCTACATCCAATCCATCAAATTAAACGGCCAACCTTACGACAAGAGCTACATCACGCATAGCCAGATACTGGAAGGCGCAACGTTAGAGATGGAAATGGGAAGCCAGCCAGGAGCAAAATGGTATTAACCACAAGCGTATGCCCGATATCACACAAAACGCATCCCGCGGAACAAGCACAAGAAACTACAGTTACCGTTTCCTCGTAGAAACGGCCTGTAATTTCCTGTGCACACCTATAGGGCTTGTATCCTATCAAAAATTTAAAGAAATGCATAATTTCCATCTTTCGTGTAAGTGTTTTTCTACTTTCAGTTGTTCTTAAAACAGGATAAGGTATAGAAGAGGTAAAAAGAAATGAAAGTAAACTACGAAACATTCATGCGTTTCTTCCGAAATGAATGCACCCCCGAGGAACAGCAAGCGGTGATGCGATGGGTAAACGAATCGGAAGAACACAAAAAATTCTTTTTCCGGTGGGAAGAACTGTACCACTTGGGAAAAACAGATGTCGTGCCCAATGAAAGGGTCTTTCAAGAAGCCGAAAGGAATTTAAAAGCACGCATCAAAGACGAAGAAGAGGATGACAGACCTGCATTCTCTTTCTTGAAAAAAAGATGGAAATATGCAGCGGCAATAGCTGCGGTAATCGCATTTGCGGGATTCAACGCTTGGTATGCGCTACACGGAGGTGAAGACGGCCTGATAACCGTATCCACCCAATCCGGAGAAACATTGACATTGGTATTGCCCGATAATAGCCAAGTCTGGCTCAACGAAAATACGACACTGACTTACCCCAAAGCTTTCGAAGAAAGCACACGGGAAGTAAGCCTGAATGGAGAAGCTTATTTCGAGGTGACTAAAAACAAGCATAAACCTTTCCACGTCACCAGTAAAAGCATGAACGTGGAAGTGTTAGGCACCAAGTTCAACTTCAAAAGCCTGGATGGAGGAAAAACCGCCGAAGCTTCACTGATTGAAGGAGAAGTAAAAGTGGAAGGCAATGACGATGAAGGGTCCATCACCTTATCGCCGGGCCAGAAAGTGGAACTGAACTTGATGACCCGCCAGATGAAAGTATCGCAAACGGATGCCATTGTAGATGCCGTGTGGCACGATAACCTGATACCGCTGAACCAGGCAGACGTGTTCCGCATCGCCGACATCTTAGAAAAGCTGTACGGAATGGACATCATCCTCTCGCCGGACATTGACCAGACCGCTACATATTCGGGAGTGCTGCAAAAGAAGGAAACCATAGAAGAAGTATTGAAAATATTACAGAATACCATCCATATCGACTACAAGTTATACCAAGGCTCGGTATTCATATCACCAAAGCATAAAGAATAATATTAACTCTAACTTAATAATGATATTATGAAAGCAAAACTTTCCGTTATAGCTTATTGCGCAGGGGCAGCCCTGCTGATGGCGGCGTGCGCTCAGACAGCCCCGGCCCCCGACTATACGGCGTATGTAAATCCGTTTATCGGAACAGGCGGACACGGACACACATTTCCCGGTCCGGTAGTACCTCACGGCATGATCCAGCCCAGTCCTGACACCCGCATCGATGGCTGGGACGCTTGCTCGGGCTATTATTATGCAGACTCCACAATGAACGGATTCTCGCACAATCATGTCAGCGGAACAGGATGTGCCGACTATGGCGACTTCCTGCTGATGCCGACCGTAGGAGAACAACAGTACAACCCGCAAGACTATGTAAGCCAGACCGAGCCATACGCCTCACCGTTCAGCCATGAGAATGAAACGGCGGAACCCGGATACTATTCGGTATTCCTCGACCGCTATGGAGTAAAAGCAGAACTGACCTCTACTCCACGTGCAGCCCTGCACCGTTACACTTTCCCGGAAACGGCAGATGCCGGATTCATCCTCGACATGGACTACTCTATCCAATATCAGACCAACCTGGACATGCAGGTAGAGGTAGTAAGCGACACGGAAATCAAAGGAAGCAAACTTACCAAATACTGGGCATTCGACCAACAGGCAAGCTTTTACGCCAAATTCTCGAAACCTTTTACTTATACCATCGTACGCGACACCCTGACCGATGCCAAAGGAAGAGTACAACCGCGCTGTAAGGTATTGCTGAAATTCGAAACCCAAAAAGACGAACAAGTGCTGGTGAAAGTAGGACTTTCCACCGTTGACACAGAAGGCGCAAAGAAAAACCTGGAAGCCGAAATACCAGCATGGGATTTCGACAAGGTGCGCAACGATGCAAAGGCTGCATGGAACAGCTGGCTTTCGAAAATTGACATCACCACCACGAACGAAACCAACAAAGAGATTTTCTATACCGCCATGTATCATGCGGCCATCAGCCCGAATCTGTTTACAGACGCAGACGGACGCCATTGGGGCATGGACATGAAAGCGCATCAAGGCGATGTAAACAAACCGGTATATACCGTATTCTCGCTATGGGACACATTCCGCGCGCTTCATCCATTGCTGACCATCATCGACCCGCAACTGAACAACGACTTCATCCGCTCGCTAATACTGAAGAGCCAGGAAGGCGGTGTTTTCCCGAAATGGGAACTGGCAGGAAACTATACCGGCACCATGATTGGGTATCATGCCGTATCGCTCATTGCCGACGCTTATACGAAAGGTATCGCTGACTTCGATTTACAGGATGCCTACAAAGCTTGCCTGCGTGTCGCTGAATACGACACGACCGGCATCAAATGCCCGCCCGAAGTATTGCCATTCCTGATGCCGAAGGCAAAATATTACAAGAACACCATCGGCTATATCCCGTGCGACCGCGAGAACGAATCGGTAGCCAAAGCTTTGGAATACGCATACGATGACTATTGCATCTCCATCTTAGCAGAAGCCGTAGGCGACTATAAGAACCAAGAGAAATACGCGAAGTTCGCCAAAGCCTATACCCATTACTTTGACCCGTCTACACGCTTCATGCGCGGATTGGATTCAGACGGCAACTGGCGCACGCCGTTTAATCCGAAAGCCTCGAACCACCGCAACGATGACTATTGCGAAGGTAACGCTTGGCAATGGTTGTGGTTTGTGCCGCAGGATGTGGAAGGATTCGTAGAACTGATGGGAGGCGAAGAAGCGTTCGCCGGCAAACTCGACTCATTGTTTAACGCCGATTCCACCATTGAAGGCGAACTGGTTTCGGCAGACATCACCGGATTAATCGGCCAATACGCACAGGGTAATGAACCGAGCCACCACGTCATCCACTTGTACAATTACGTGAATCGCCCGTGGCAGACTCAAGAGCTGATAGACCGCGTGCTGAAAGAACAATACCGTAACGAGCCGGACGGCTTGTCGGGCAACGAAGATTGCGGACAAATGTCGGCATGGTATATCCTGAACTCCATGGGATTCTATCAAGTATGTCCGGGCAAGCCGGTGTACTCCATCGGACGTCCGATATTCGACAAAACGGTCATCAACCTGCCCGAAGGAAAAACCTTCACGATTGTGACTAAAAACAACTCGGCAGACAATAAGTACATTGAAAGCGCGACTTTAAACGGAGAACCGCTCGACAAGCCATTCTTGGAACACAAAGCTATTGCCGCCGGAGGTGTATTGGAAATAACCATGACCGGACAACCGACAAAATGGGGCGTATAGTAAATTGACACATTAGCAAATTAAAATGAAATTCACCATGAAAAAACGAAGCTTATTATTCACCTTACTTGCCTGCCTGTTTATCTTAGGACAAGCAAAAGACTATTCCGACTATGTGAACCCGTTAGTCGGTACGCAGTCCACTTTCGAACTTTCTACCGGAAATACGTATCCTGCCATTGCACGTCCTTGGGGCATGAACTTTTGGACGCCTCAGACCGGAAAAATGGGCGACGGCTGGCAATATACCTATACCGCTACCAAAATCCGCGGTTTTAAGCAAACCCATCAGCCCAGCCCGTGGATAAACGACTACGGACAATTCTCCATCATGCCGATGGTGAACAAACCTGAATTCAACGAAGACCGCCGTGCAAGCTGGTTCTCGCACAAAGGAGAAACTGCCAAAGCTTACTATTATAAAGTATATTTAGCAGAATACGACATCGTGACCGAAATGAGTCCTACCGAACGTGCCGTGATGTTCCGTTTCACTTTCCCCGAAAACGAACATTCGTACATCGTGGTTGACGCATTCGACAAAGGCTCGTATGTGAAAATCGACAAGGCAAATAACCGCATTATCGGTTATTCTACCCGAAACAGCGGAGGTGTGCCTGCTAATTTCAAGAACTATTTCGTCATTGAATTTGATAAGCCGTTCACCTATCAGGCTACCGTAGCCGACAGCATCCTGCACGAAAACGGCACGGAACAGCAAGCCGACCATGCAGGAGCCATTATCGGCTTCAGCACCCGGAAAGGGGAAACCGTACATGCACGCATCGCTTCTTCTTTCATCAGCTACGACCAAGCCATGCTGAACTTGAAAGAATTAGGCAACGACTCATTTGACGTATTGGTGCAAAAAGGACGTGACGCATGGAACAACGTATTGGGACGCATCGAAGTAGAAGGCGGAAACTTAGACCAATACCGCACGTTCTATTCGTGCCTGTACCGCTCGCTACTCTTCCCGCGCAAGTTCTACGAAATCGACGCACAAGGCCAGCCGGTACACTACAGCCCGTACAACGGCGAAGTGCTTCCCGGCTATATGTACACCGATACAGGCTTTTGGGATACATTCCGCTGCCTGTTCCCCCTGCTGAACCTGATGTATCCTTCCACAAATTTAGAAATTCAGGAAGGACTTATCAATACCTATAAGGAAAGCGGATTTTTCCCCGAATGGGCAAGCCCCGGCCATCGTGGTTGCATGGTAGGCAACAACTCAGCATCGGTACTGGCAGACGCTTACCTGAAAGGAGTGAAAGTGAAAGACGTAGAGACACTTTACGAAGGCATTCTGCACGGTACAGAAAGCGTACATCCTGAAGTATCGTCTACGGGACGCCAAGGCTATGAATATTATAACAAATTGGGCTACGTGCCTTACGACGTGAAGATAAACGAAAACGCCGCCCGTACATTGGAATATGCCTACGATGACTGGTGCATCTACCAACTCGCCAAAGCGTTAGACCGTCCGAAAAAAGAAATCAAGCTCTTCGCCAAACGCGCAATGAACTATAAGAACCTGTTCGACCCCGAAAGCAAGCTGATGCGCGGAAAAAATGAAGACGGCACATTCCAGTCACCGTTCTCACCGTTGAAATGGGGAGACGCATTTACAGAAGGTAACAGTTGGCACTATTCATGGTCGGTATTCCATGACCCGCAAGGACTCATCAACCTCATGGGTGGCGATGACGTATTCGTCAGCATGATGGATTCGGTATTCTCGGTTCCGCCTATCTTCGACGATAGCTACTATGGATTCCCCATCCACGAAATCCGTGAAATGACGGTGATGAACATGGGCAACTATGCACATGGCAACCAACCCGTACAGCACATGATTTACTTGTACAATTACGCCAAGCAGCCGTGGAAAGCGCAATATTGGTTGCGTCAGGTAATGGACCGCATGTACACACCGACCCCCGACGGTTATTGCGGCGACGAAGACAACGGCCAGACATCGGCATGGTACGTGTTTACGGCGTTGGGCTTCTATCCGGTATGTCCGGGTACAGACCAGTATATCATGGGTGCACCGCTGTTTAAGAAAGCGACTTTGCATTTCGAAAACGGAAAGACGATGACTATCAACGCTCCTGAAAACAGTAAGGATAACTTCTATATCGAAGCGATGAAAGTGAACGGACAGACATATACCAAGAACTATGTCACCCATTCCACCTTGCAAAACGGAGGAGAAATCGACATCACCATGGGAAGCACACCGAACAAGACGAGAGGCATCGCTCCCGAAGACGCTCCCTACTCGTTCAGTAATGAACAACAGAAGAAATAATGCCTAACCATGGAAGAAGAAAAACTTCATAAAAGAAGCCCTATCACGTGGGTGCCCACCGCATACTTCGCGATGGGGCTTCCCTTTGTGGTGCTCAATATGGTGACAGTGCTCATGTTTAAGGGATTAGGCGTAGAAGACAAACTGATAACCTTTTGGACTTCGCTCATCCTCTTGCCTTGGACACTGAAGCCATTGTGGAGTCCGTTCCTCGAACTGTTCAAGACAAAGAAATTCTTCGTGGTCGCCACCCAACTGATTACAGGCATTACCTTCGGACTGGTGGCATTCTCGTTGAACTTGCCCCACTTTTTTAGCATCGCCATTGCCTTATTGGCTGTCATCGCTTTCAGCGGTGCCACACACGATATTGCTTGCGACGGTGTGTATATGAGTGAACTCTCGCAACAAGAGCAAGCCAAGTACATTGGCTGGCAGGGCGCGTTTTATAATATTGCCAAGATTATCGCTACAGGCGGATTGGTCTACCTTGCCGGGTATGCCATCGAACGCTATGCAGGAGGAAACATGGATGACAAGACCGTGCTGTTCGCAGCCAACCAAAAAGCCTGGATGCTGATTATGGCTATCCTTTGCGCCACCATGGTATTGTTAGGCATTTACCACATCTTCATGCTCCCTTCCGGACAAAAGCGGAAACAAGGAGAAACGAGGACGGCAGGTCAGGTATTGAAAGAACTGATAGCCGTATTGACCGATTTCTTCCGCAAGAGCCACATCGTATATTACTTGTGCTTCATCATCCTGTACCGTTTTGCCGAAGGTTTCGTAATGAAAATCGTGCCGCTCTTCCTGAAAGCGGACCGTGCGATGGGAGGCTTGGGACTGAGCGAAAAGGAAATCGGGCTTTACTACGGGGCCTACGGAGCCGCAGCTTTCGTATTAGGCTCCTTGCTTGCCGGCTATTACATCTCCTCACGCGGATTGAAGAAAACATTGTTCACCTTGTGTTGCATCTTCAATCTCCCGTTCGTTGTCTACGCCCTGCTGGCAACCTTCCAACCCGAAAGCGGCATACTGATTTGCAGCGGCATCGTATTCGAATACTTCGGCTATGGCTTCGGTTTCGTAGGTTTGACGCTATTCATGATGCAGCAGGTCGCACCGGGCAAACACCAAATGGCGCACTATGCGTTTGCTTCAGGCATTATGAACTTAGGCGTGATGCTGCCAGGCATGCTGAGCGGATGGGTATGCGAGACCTTGGGCGAATGGTTCAACAAGCCGGGAGGATATGAGCCTTTCTTTATCTTCGTGCTGATAGCCACGATACCCGCATTCCTGATTACGTACTTCGTACCGTTCAAGTATGCGCCGGACGGCTCGTTACTGAAAGGAGAAAGAGAATAAAGACAACACTATAAACTTTTAATTATTAACTATTAACTAAAAGAAAAATGGTAGAGAATTTCAACATGCCGTGGGAAGAACGCCCGGCAAGATGTACAGACGTGATGTGGCGGTATTCGCAGAACCCCGTTATCGGACGCTACGACATACCTTCGTCGAACAGCATTTTCAATAGTGCCGTAGTGCCATTTGGCGACGGATTCGCCGGTGTGTTCCGTTGCGATAACAAAGCGGTACAGATGAACATTTTTGCCGGATTCAGCAAAGACGGCATCCATTGGGAAATCGAACACAATCCCATTCAATTCAAGGCGGGAAATACCGACATGATTGAATCGGACTACAAATACGATTCGCGTGTGACGTGGATAGAAGACCGCTACTGGATTACCTGGTGCAACGGTTATCACGGACCAACAATCGGCATCGGCTACACGTTCGATTTCAAGGAATTCTTCCAATGCGAGAATGCTTTCCTGCCTTTTAACCGCAACGGAGTATTGTTCCCGCAGAAGATAAACGGCAAATATGCCATGCTGAGCCGTCCCAGCGATAACGGACACACACCGTTCGGCGACATCTACATCAGCTACAGTCCCGATATGAAATATTGGGGCGAACACCGTTGCGTGATGAAAACCGCTCCATTCGAAGACAGTGCTTGGCAATGCACCAAAATCGGTGCAGGCTCCGTACCCTTCCTCACCGAGGCCGGTTGGTTGCTGTTCTATCATGGCGTTATCAACACCTGCAACGGCTTCCGCTACTCGATGGGTGCCGCTATCTTAGACAAAGATTGCCCCGAAAAGGTATTATACCGCACGCAGCCTTACCTGTTGGCTCCTGCCGCTCCTTACGAATTACAAGGCGACGTGCCCAATGTTGTATTCCCCTGCGCGGCCTTGCAGGACGGCAAGCGCGTAGCGGTGTACTACGGTGCAGCGGATACGGTAGTAGGCATGGCATTCGGCTACATCGATGAAATCGTTGATTTCGTGAAGTCGCATTCGCTTTAAAATCTGAACACAGAGGCACGGAGACACAGAGACTATCAGTTAAATTCCTTATCGCTGTGTCTTTGTGTCTCTGTGTTCCATTATTATCCAATTTACCAACCCTTAAACCTGAAAGACATGAAACATTTACTTACTTGCATAGCAAGCTTGTTCTTGTTAAGTCCGTTGACGGCACAAGAAGAACCTGCCGGCTATGTGAATCCGTTCATCGGCACCACCAACTTCGGTACCTGCAATCCAGGAGCCATCTGCCCCAACGGCATGATGTCGGTCGTACCATTCAATGTAATGGGGTCGCCCGACAATACCTACGACAAGGATGCGCGCTGGTGGTCTACCCCCTACGAATACACTAACAGTTTCTTCACCGGTTTTTCGCACGTCAACCTGAGTGGTGTGGGATGTCCCGAATTAGGCTCGCTCCTGTTGATGCCTACCACGGGCAAATTAGACGTGGATTACCATAACTACGGAAGCAAATACGAGAAAGAGAACGCCACACCGGGTTATTACACCATCTCGCTCACCAAATACGGCATACAGGCAGAAGCTACCGCTACGCCACGCACCGGACTGACCCGTTTTACTTTCCCGAAGGGCGAAAGCCACATCCTGCTCAACTTGGGCGAAGGACTGACCAATGAATCGGGTGCCTATATGCGACGGGTCAACGACCAAGAGATAGAAGGCATGAAAGTCTTGGGCACATTCTGTTACAATCCGCAGGCTGTATTCCCCATTTACTTCGTGATGCGCGTCAGCCAAGCTCCGAAAGCTACCGGCTATTGGAAAAAACAACGCCCCATGCAAGGCGTGGAAGCTGAATGGGATCCCGACCAAGGCAAATACAAGCTCTATACTAAATACAATAAGGATATAGCCGGTGACGACATCGGCGCATGGTTCACTTTCGATACCGAAGCGGGCGAACAAATTGAAGTCGCCATGGGAGTTTCATTCGTCAGCATCGAAAATGCGCGCGAAAACTTGGAGAAAGAGCAACACGGACAACATTTCGACGCTATCCGCAACGAAGCCCGTACCCGCTGGAACGAAGACTTGGGACGCATCTTGGTAGAAGGCGGAACCAAAGAGCAAAAGACTGTATTCTACACCGCACTCTATCATGCGCTGATTCATCCCAACTTGCTGCAAGACGTGAACGGCGAATACCCGCAAATGGAAGGCGACAAAATCCTTACCGCGAAAGGAAACCGTTACACCGTATTCTCATTATGGGACACCTACCGCAACCTGCACCAGCTGATGACCTTAGTCTATCCAGAACGCCAAATGGACATGATAAACACCATGATCGATATGTACAAGGAACACGGCTGGCTGCCCAAATGGGAACTGTACGGACGCGAAACCTTGACCATGGAAGGCGACCCTGCCATTCCCGTTATTGTAGACACATGGATGAAAGGATTGCGCGACTTCGATATGGACGTGGCTTATGAAGCCATGCGCAAAGGAGCTGACACGCCGGGAAAAGATAACCTGCTCCGCCCCGACAACGACGATTACATTTCACTGGGCTATGTCCCCTTGCGCGAACAATTCGACAACTCTGTATCACACGCATTGGAATATTACATTGCCGACTATTCGCTTTCCACCCTTGCCAAAGTGCTCGGCAAGAAAGACGACGCCAAGCTGTTCTACGACCGCTCGATGGGATACAAGCATTACTACTGCAAGGAGTTCGGTACCTTCCGTCCTATCCTGCCCGATGGCACCTTCTATTCCCCGTTCGACCCCAAACAAGGGGCTAACTTCGAACCGAATCCCGGTTTCCACGAAGGATGTGCCTGGAACTATACGTTCTACGTACCACACGATGTAATGGGGCTTGCCAAACTGATGGGCGGAAAGAAGAAGTTTGTCGACAAACTGCAAATGGTATTCGACAACGGTCTGTACGACCCTGCCAACGAACCCGACATCGCCTACCCGTACCTGTTCAGCTATTTCAAGGGCGAAGAACACCGCACGCAACTTTTGGTTAGAGACCTGCTTGCCAAATACTTCACCACGAAGCCCGACGGTCTGCCGGGCAATGAAGACACAGGCACGATGTCATCGTGGGCAATCTTCAGCATGATGGGCTTCTATCCCGATTGCCCTGGCGTACCCGAATATACGCTGACCACTCCCACATTCGACAAAATCACGATTAAGCTTGACCCGAAATACTACGGACGGGATAAGTTAGTCATCGAGCGTGTGAACGAACAAGGTAATTCCGGCTGGGGCTTCATCGACTACATCCGTATGGGCGACAAGAAATGCGGATACCGCATCAACCACAACGACTTGGTGAAAGCCGGCACACTGACTTTCAAGGTAAAAACCGCCGTGCCGATGAAATGACACCGATTTAATAAAAACGCAGAGGGTGTCTCAAAATGAAAATTACCTATCAAAAAGTAATGTCATTCTGAGCATAGCGAAGAAACAACGTTCGACGAAGTCAATCTCGTGTGCATCAGCTTGTGTATTCGAGATCCTTCACTCCGTTCAGGATGACAAAATGAAAGCTTATTTCTATTTTGATAC
>CASFRN010000051.1 GCA_949296855.1 uncultured Bacteroides sp.
GGCTATCTGACGAAGAACAGAAGCGGAAAGGACCAAAAAATCGCCCAAAGCACACACGAAAACGGATACATCAAGCCAAGAAAAACTTTTCGTAGAAATTCAAAACAGTTTCTTAATTCTTCATTCAAAAAACTTATTTCAGCCGTGCCAAAGTTTCTTTGATGCGTCGCATGGCTTCTACGATGTTTTCATCCGAAGTGGCATAGCTCATGCGGATGCATTCGGGAGCGCCGAAGGAAGTACCTCCTACGCAAGCCACGTGTCCTACCTCAAGCAAGTACATAGCCAAGTCTTCGGCATTGTTGATAACGCGGTCTCCATCTTTCTTGCCGAAGAAAGAGTCGCATTTCGGGAAGAGGTAGAAAGCGCCTTCGGGCACATTTACTTCGAAGCCCGGAATCTCTTTAGCGAGTTTCACAATCAGGTCGCGGCGGCGTTCGAATGCTTGGCGCATTTCTTCTACCGGAGCTTGTGTGCCGGTATAAGCGGCTTCAGCTGCTTTTTGAGATACCGAGCAGGGACCTGAAGTGTATTGTCCTTGAAGCTTGTTGACGCCTTTCACAATCCATTCGGGAGCGGCGATGAATCCGATGCGCCAGCCCGTCATAGCGTAGGCTTTCGATACCCCGTTGACGATAACCACACGGTCTCTGATTTCACCAAACTGGGCGATGCTTTCATGCTTGCCGATGTAGTTGATATGTTCGTAGATTTCATCGGCGATGGTGATGACACGTTCGTGCTTAGCTAATACCGAAGCCAGTCCAGCCAGTTCTTCTTTGCTATATACCGAGCCGGTCGGGTTCGAGGGCGAGCAAAGAATCAGGGCACGGGTCTTGGGCGTGATAGCCGCTTCCAGTTGTTCGGGCGTAATCTTAAAGTCTTGTTCGATGCCCGCGCGTACAATCACCGGAGTGCCTTCTGCCAATTTCACCATTTCGGGATAACTTACCCAATAAGGGGCGGGCACAATAACTTCATCTCCTTTGTTTACCAAAGCTAAAATCGTGTTGCATACCGATTGCTTGGCACCGTTGGCACAACTGATTTGGGCTGCCGTATATTCCAGTCCGTTTTCTTTTTTCAGTTTTTCTACAATGGCATTACGCAATGCGGGATAACCTGCTACGGGCGAATAACGTGAATAGTTTTCGTCAATCGCTTTTTTAGCGGCTTCCTTGATATGGTCGGGAGTATTAAAGTCGGGTTCGCCGACACTCATGTTGATTACATCTACGCCCTGAGCCTTGAGTTCGCTGCTCTTTTGAGACATAGCCAGCGTAGCCGAGGGTGACAAACTGTTTAAACGTTCTGAAAGTTGGTTCATATTCTTCTTTTTGTTTTTAGTTCAAAATCGGTGCAAAGTAAAGCAAAATTTTCGACATATAAAAACATTTCTTACTTTCTGTCACCTAAGAAGCGGAGCAGATACAAGAAAAGATTGATAAAGTCGAGGTAGAGCGTCATGGCGCCCATCAATGCAATCTTTTGCGTAGTGTCGTTTACTTCGATATCGCCCGTAAGCAATTGCTTGATTTTTTGCGAATCGTATGCGGTCAGCCCTGTAAAAATCAGCACACCGATGCCCGAAATGATAAGGTCCATCATCGAATTATGCAGGAAGAGGTTGACCAGCGAGGCGATGATAAGCCCGATCAGTGCCATGATGCAGATGTTCCCGATGCGGGTCAGGTCGCGCTTCGTCACATAGCCATAGAGTGCCATAACGCCGAAGGTGCCTGCCGTCACAAAGAATGTAGTGGCGATGGAGCTTGCGGTATAGACCATGAAGATGAACGAGAGGGTGACTCCGTTCAAGATAGAGTAGGCGATGAAGAGCAGGGTAGCGGTGCTGAACGCTATCCGATGGATGCGTGCGGAAAGGTAAATCACCAATCCCACTTCGGCAATCAGAAGCCCCCAGAAGAGCATTTGGTTTTGCACAATCATCGAGAGCAGCGTGTATGATTTTGCTACATACATAGCCGTCAGTCCGGTGATAACCAGCGCCAATGTCATCCATGAGTAGACATTGCGCATCAATGTCGCTTGTACGGTCTTTGCTTTAGACGCGTATGCTTTTACTAAATCGTTTGTTTCCATAAATTTTTATTGATTTTTGTTTGGGAGTTAAAGAAGTTAGAGGAGTTATCACTCCGCTTCGCTCCGTTAGAAGTTAAAGCCAATAGTTACGAAAACGGACTTCTCTAACTTCTTTAACTTCTTTAACTTCTCTAACTTCTAAAATGCAACGTATGCCCCATGCGGTCTTTCTTCGTATGCAGGTAACGTTCATTGTAAGGATTCGGCGTGGTCTCTATAGGCACATTCTCCACGATTTCCAATCCGTAGGCTTCCAGCCCTACCCGTTTCACGGGGTTGTTGGTGAGGAGGCGCATCTTGTGGATGCCTATCTCGCGCAGGATTTGTGCGCCCACGCCATAGTCGCGCTCGTCGGCTTGGTGTCCCAAGCAGATGTTGGCGTCTACAGTGTCCATGCCTTCTTCCTGAAGCTTGTAGGCTTTCATCTTTTCCATCAACCCGATGCCGCGTCCTTCTTGGATGAGGTAGATAACGGCTCCTTTGCCTTCTTTTTCTATCATTTGCATAGCTTTATGAAGCTGCTCTCCGCAATCGCACCGCATAGAGCCGAAAATATCGCCCGTAGCGCACGACGAATGCACGCGCACCAACACGGGTTCATCAGGCCCGAACTGCCCCTTTATCAACGCCACATGTTCCAGCCCGTTGCTCTTCTGGCGGAAAGGTATCAGGCGGAAATGCCCGTACTCGGTAGGCATATCCACTTCCACCCCCCGCTCTACCAACGACTCCTGCTTCAAGCGGTAAGCTATCAAGTCGGCAATCGATATCAGCTTAAATCCATATTGGTCCGCCATCTGGCGCAGTTCGGGAAGGCGTGCCATGGTGCCGTCTTCATTCATCACTTCCATCAAGGCGGCGGCTGGATAAAGTCCGGCAAGTTTGGCAAGGTCGATGCTGGCTTCGGTATGTCCGGCACGGCGGAGCACACCTTTATCTTGTGCATAAAGCGGATTGATATGTCCGGGACGGCCGAAAGTATCAGGAGTAGACGCAGGGTCGGCAAGAGCGCGGATGGTAGCCGCACGGTCGGCTGCGGAAACGCCTGTGGTGCATCCCTCCAGCTTGTCGATGGTCACCGTAAACGGGGTTCCCAGCACCGAAGTGTTATTCGTCACTTGACACGGAAGGTCGAGCTCCTTGCATCGGGAAATCGTAACCGGCGCACAAAGCACTCCGCGGGCGTGTTTCAGCATAAAGTTCACTTTTTCGGGCGTAATCAGCTCGGCTGCAATGATAAGGTCGCCTTCGTTCTCGCGGTCTTCATCATCCACTACGATTACAAATTCTCCTTTACGGAAGTCCTCGATGGCTTCTTCTACTGTATTCAGCTTTATCTTATCCATAAATATGTTATTGTTGTGAATAATATTGTCGGTCTTTTATCTGTTGTATAATCTGCCCGTTCGTCTTGACAATGACTTTCAAGTCTTTTTCCAACCGCACCCTGAACCGCCAGATGTTGAGATACACCAACAACCCGGCAGGCACCACGACGCCGAGCGCCAAGTTGAGCCAACGGTTGTCGAACAGACTCTTATGAGCCTTAACCGCCAAAAACGGATAATTGTTCATCGCATTCAGCAAAATGGGGTCTTTGGAGTTCGAAAGCTCCTCAATCACCGCTTCCATCTGTTTGCTGATGTCGGCTATGGCATCATCAGGCTTGTTGTTCGTGAATATTTTGATGTAGTTGGGCAGACCTTTCAGCCGGTGCGTGCGCATATAGTCTCCGCACAATGCGCTGATGCGTTCCAACGCCTCGACATCTTTCCGGTATTCGGGTGTATGGATAATCACCTCTTTCTTGAACACGTGTCTCGACAAGCGGATGCCGAACACTTTGCGGAAAAACGCCGCATACACATCAATGTTGAACACCACCGAGTCTTTGTTCGATTTATAAGTGAAGAATGCGCCTACAGGAGCCAGCACGAGCGTACTCATCCATGTGCCCAGCGCCACATTCATCTCGCCGCTTTTCCCGATGCGGGTCGCCCCCGAATCGATGATGTAATAAACCACGAAAATCAGCACGGATATCACCACAGGCATACCCAACCCGCCCTTGCGGATGATGGCGCCCAACGGCGCGCCGATGAAGAAAAAGATGATGCAAGCCAGCGAAAGCGTGATTTTCTTGTGCCAGTCGGAACGGTGCGAACGGATATTCCCGTCCGTACTCTTGCTCAGGAAACTTTTCATCTCCCAATCGGAAGCCAACGATGCCATACGGCTTTCCGTCTTACCCAGCGTCTGCGACTTTTCTTGCGAAGTCATCGAATTATAAATGCTGTCCGTATTGATATAAGCCATATTCAGCTTTTTCAACTTGACGGAATCGGCTTTCGTAAGTCCAGGCGCCTGGTAAGTGGTGTTCATGACATCTTTAAAATAAGCGCGCCCTACACTGTCGGCATGCATTTCCAAGGAGTCGATGGCTTGCGAGATTTCACGCATATTCTTGATGTCCGAACGCTGGTCGAGGAAACTGCCGTCCACCATATTAAAGTCAGAATCAAACTGGATGAGCGTATGCTTTTCCTTGAACGTCTCGCGGCGGTAAGGCACATTGCGCGAGATAACCGATTGCGATTTCAGGTTCTCGAACTGCTCGCCGTTGTACAGATGCAGGTACAAGTGCTGCTTGTCGGCGGTCAGTTCCAGCTTCCCTTCTTCCGCCCAGATGATGTGGGCGTTCTCGAACCCGTCCGAGAAATTGTAAATCAACACGTCCTTCAGCATTCCCGTCTTGCGGTCCTTTTGCTTGACGTAAATGTTATACCCGTCGATGTCGCTGTAAAACACCCCTTCGGGGATGTCCACTTCGGGCGACTTCTGCTTCATGGAGACGAGCAACGTCCACAGCTGCTTTTGCGCGCGCGGCCCGATTTCATTTTGGAAAAAGAACGACATCCCCCCTAAGAAAATGCAAAACAGCACCACCGGACGCATGATGCGGAGCAAAGGGATGCCCGCCGCCTTCATCGACAAAAGCTCATAACGTTCGCCGAAATTGCCGAATGTCATCAGTGCCGCCAGCAAGATGGCAAGCGGGAGCGAAAGCGGAATCAACGTCAGCCCCGAATAAAAGAAAAACTGGGCAAGCACACTTATTTCCAACCCTTTTCCTACCAATTCGTCGACGTATCTCCATAAGAACTGCATCATGAAGATGAACAAGCAAATGAAAAACGTCCCCGAGAAGAGCAACAAAAAGCTCTTCAACACAAATATATCCAGTTTTTTTATGCGTAGCATTCCTTATAATATGGTTGTCAGCTTGCAAAAGTAGCATAAAAAACAACGCGGAGCGTGATGTTTTGTATATTTTTAAAAAATTATATGCCGCAAACCCGCCTCAACACCTCAATCTGAGAGTTCCACAAACTAACGGTATCCTCTTCTTCGCCGGGAACTGCGAAATCGGTCACCTCTAAGGAAAGGTCGCTGGTCAATTCGTTATAATGGATTTTAAGCTCAAAATAAGTGCGGGGCTCTTCATCGTCCCAGTGGAAACGGATGAATGACTCGCTACGAAGATTGGTCATCTCCGCGGCACGTGTTTCGGTTTTCCCCCATTTAAACGTGAAGGTTTTGTTTGCTTTCGACACATCGTCGGCAAACCAACGGCTCAGCCCCGAAGGAGTGCTGATAGCGTTCCATAACACAGTACCCGAAGCCGGAGCCAAGGTATATTCTATCTTTACTTTCTTTTTCATGGTGTTCATTGGGTATTGGATTTTAAGCAACGGGGGCAAAATAAACTATTTTTTCGCATATTACATAATGAATCCTCTATTATTTTTTGAATAACATCACTAACCTTTACCAAAGCTACCCTATTCATTCTATGTTCCAATCGCCTACGTTTTATATTCCAGCCCGCGGAATGTATATTCCGGCTGGAGGAACGTATATTCCAGCTGGCGGAACGTACATTCCGGCTGGCGGAATATAAAACATAGCTATCTGTGAAGAGAAACACAACCAGTCAAAATGATGAATGCATCCTTCCCCGCGAATGAATCTGCAGACGGAATCAAACGAATTTAGTGAAGAATCCAAATAGAAACGCAACGTTTCGTTAGCAAACAGGATAAAGACTCATCGGTCGGGGAACGCCGCGCGGCAAGGGGCGGGACCACCCGTCCCGACGATCGCATCCGCACGTTTGGTTTCATCCAGAGTTCTGAC
>CASFRN010000052.1 GCA_949296855.1 uncultured Bacteroides sp.
ACAAACTTATATCTGGAATCCGAGACTGTTTTGTCACGGATTCACTAATCATGTGCCATAGTAAACCAAGCAAATGCTTCGAGGCGGTTTTAAGGCAATACATGGAGATTTGCTGCATATACGTTTTAGAGAAAAGATAGGAAAAAAAGGTGAACAAGCCGCATTAAATCTGTCAGTCTGACAAAAAATCACTACCTTTGCACCCGTTTTCCCAACTTTACGCCTTTAGGCACGGATTTTGTAGGGACACATGAAAGAACAATAAAAACACCATATAATCATGAGCAAAGAAAATCATCAAGAAGAAGAACTGAAACAGAACGAAGCGGCTCAAGCGGCAGAGACACAAACGGAAAAGACATCCCAGACCGCCGAAGAGCAAGAGTTGACGGGCGAAGAAAAGCTGCAAAAAGAACTGGATGCCGCCAACCGAACCATCGAGGAGCAAAAAGACAAATACTTGCGCCTGTCGGCCGAATTCGACAATTACCGCAAACGTACGATGAAAGAAAAAGCCGAACTTATCAAAAACGGCGGCGAAAAGACCATCAGTGCCATACTCCCGATATTAGACGATATGGAACGCGCGCTGCAAAACGCACGGAAAGCAGAAGACATCCAAGCGGTATGCGAAGGCATTGAATTGATCTCGCAAAAGTTCCAGAAAGTGCTCGCGCAGGAAGGGCTTCAAAAAATGGAGCCGGTAGGGAAAGACTTCGATACCGATTTCCACGAAGCCGTCGCACTGGTTCCAGCTCCCGCAGAAGACCAAAAAGGGAAAGTGCTGGACTGTGTACAAACCGGCTATACATTGAACGATAAAGTAATCCGCCACGCAAAAGTCGTTGTTGCACAATAATTAAAAGGTTGATTGGTTATGGCAAAAAGAGACTACTACGAAGTATTAGGGGTGGAGAAATCGGCCTCGGCAGACGAAATAAAGAAAGCATACCGCAAGAAAGCGATTCAGTACCATCCTGACCGGAATCCCGGAGACAAGGAAGCCGAAGAGAAATTCAAGGAAGCCGCAGAAGCGTACGAAGTGTTAAGCAATCCGGACAAACGTGCCCGGTATGACCAGTTCGGCTTTGCCGGAGTGGACGGAGCCGCAGGCGGAGGAGGCTTCGGAGGGTTCAGCGGCGGTATGTCCATGGATGACATCTTCTCCATGTTCGGCGATATATTCGGCGGAAGGGGAGGTTTCGGAGGTTTCAGCGGAGGAAGCCAGACGCGCCAACGCCGCTACAGGGGTTCAGACTTGCGCGTAAAAGTCAAACTGACACTGAAAGAAATCTCCACTGGAGTGGAAAAGAAATTCAAGCTGAAAAAATACGTCCAATGTAGCCACTGCCATGGCACAGGAGCCGAAGGGAATAGCGGAACAGAAACCTGTCCTACTTGTCACGGAACAGGAAGCGTAACCCGCACGCAACAAAGCATCTTCGGGATGATGCAAACCCAAACCGTATGCCCGCAGTGTGGAGGCGAAGGCAAAATCATAAAAAACAAATGTAAGGAATGCGACGGCGAAGGCATTGTTTACGGCGAAGAAATAGTAACCGTAAAGATTCCGGCAGGCGTGGCAGAAGGTATGCAAGTCACAATCAACGGGAAAGGCAATGCCGGCAAGCATAACGGCGTAGCGGGCGACTTATTGGTCTTGATAGAAGAGGAAAAGCATCCGGAATTGATACGTGATGAAAGCGACTTGATTTACAATCTTTTGTTAAGCGTCCCTACAGCCGCCTTGGGCGGTACGGTAGAAATACCTACTATCGACGGCAAAGCCAAGATAAAAATCGAGCCGGGCACACAACCGGGCAAGGTATTGCGCTTGCGCGGTAAAGGACTTCCCCAAATTAACAGCTACGGGTATAACACTGGCACAGGCGACTTATTAGTCAACGTGAGTGTATACATACCCGAAAAACTGAATAAAGAAGAACGCCAAGCATTAGAGAAATGGCAAGAATCGGAAAGCTTCAAACCGAACATGACTCTGAAGGAGAAGATTTTCAAGAAATTCAGAAGCTTGTTCGAATAAAGTGTACGGACATTCATGATTAATTTAAACAGAACACAGAGATACGTTAGCGCGAAGTTTTCCTTCGTGCCTCTGTGCGTTTATAAAGTGTATAAGGAGTAAAATGATGAAAGCGAAAGATATTCCAGTCCTGCTTCTGACCGGCTACCTGGGAAGCGGAAAGACCACATTGGTAAACCGCATCCTATCCAATAAACGAGGCATCAAGTTTGCCGTCATCGTAAACGATTTAGGCGAAGTAAACATCGATGCTGACCTGATACAAAAAGGCGGCATCGTAGACAAGAAAGACGACAGCTTGGTATCACTCCAGAACGGATGCATCTGCTGCACCCTGAAAACCGACCTGATAGAACAACTGTTCGAATTAGTGAAAAGCCAACGTTTTGATTACATCGTCATCGAAGCAAGCGGCATTTGCGAACCGGAACCCATCGCACAAACCATCTGTTCCATTCCTTCCTTAGGAGGGGCTTATACCAAATACGGCGTGTGCCGTTTAGATTGCATCGCCACGGTAGTAGACGCCCTGCGTATGCAAGACGAATTTGCGTGCGGGAATAATCTTACCCGCAAAGACATCGACGAAGAAGACATCGAAAACCTCATTATCCAGCAAATTGAATTCTGCAATATCATCCTGCTGAACAAAGCCTCCGAAGTAAAGCCTGAAGAACTAGACCGTATCAAGCAAATCATCCGAGCCATCCAGCCGGCGGCGGAAATAATCGAATGCGACTATGGCAACGCAGAGCTTGACAAGCTGCTGAATACACATTCATTCGATTTTGAACGTGTAGCGACTTCAGCCGGATGGGTCAGAGGTATTGAACGTGCGGCAACCGAAGAGGAAGAACGTGAAGCACACGGACACGCCGCCGATATGCATCACCACCACGGACATCACCACCATCACGACGAAGGAGAAGCAGAAGAATACGGCATCAGTACCTTTGTATACTACCGCCGTCCGGCATTCGACATCCATAAACTAGACCATTACATCGCAACCAAATGGCCCAAAGGCATTATCCGCACCAAGGGGGTATGCTACTTTAGCCATAATCACGACATGTCTTATCTCTTCGAACAGGCGGGAAGACAGAAGCAACTGAAAGAAGCGGGATTGTGGTACGCCACCGCTCCCGAAGAAGACCTCGCCAAACTAATGATGCAAGAGCCCGCACTCATGCGTGATTGGGACGAGAAATACGGAGACCGGATGATTAAACTTGTCTTTATCGGACAACATCTCGACAAAGAACAAATCACACATGACCTCGATGAATGTCTGGAATAATTTTCCCACCCCAAAACGACATAAATATATATGGAAATAACAAGTGCCAAATTTGCAATAAGTAATTCGCGGGCGGATATGTGCCCGAAAAGCGATTTGCCCGAATACGCGTTCGTCGGACGTTCCAACGTAGGCAAATCCAGCCTAATCAATATGTTGACCAACAATTCCAAACTGGCCATGACATCGTCTACACCCGGAAAGACACTGTTAATCAACCATTTTATTATCAACAATGCATGGTATCTAGTTGACCTGCCGGGATACGGATATGCACAACGCGGAAAAAAAGTAATGGAAGACATTAAAAACCTTATCCAACATTACATTTTAGAACGCACACAGATGACGTGTCTGTTTGTCTTGATAGACAGTCGGTTGGAGCCACAAAAGATTGATTTGGCATTCATCGAATGGTTAGGTGAGAACGGCATACCTTTTGCATTGGTATTCACCAAAGCCGATAAACAAAACATATCGAAAACCCGACAAAACGTGAACCGATTTCTCGACACATTAAAAGAACAATGGGAAGAACTTCCTCTACATTTTATCACATCGGCCGAAAAAAAGACAGGAAGGAAAGAGCTTCTTGACTACATCGAATCGATTAACCGTTCTTTATAAATCAGCTACGTATGTGTATACGAATTAAACGCAGAAGCATGGAAGCGTTTCTGCGTTTAATTCGTATACACAACACTCATCCTTCTATTTCGCTCAGTTCCAGCCAACGCATGGTCTTTTCATCCAATTCTTTATCAAGAGCAGGAAGACGCTTTGATTTCTCGGTCAGTTCCTCCACTCCCAATGCCCCGCTACAAAGTGCCGCTTCTATCAATTTTTTCTCATCTTCCAACGCGGCTATCTCTTGCTCCAAGCACTCAAACTCTTTTTTCTCTTTAAACGTCATGCGGCGTTTCCCTTCCGGACGTTCCCTGCGATCCGGCTTTTCCTTTTTCGATTGCGGAGCGTTCTCTTTTTCAAAATCGGCTTTCGCCGCTTTCCATTCCCGATAATCGGTATAATTACCGGGAAAATCACGAATGTCACCTTGCCCGTTAAAGACCAGCAAATGGTCTACTACCTTATCCATAAAATAACGGTCATGGCTTACCACGATAACGCATCCCTTAAAACCTTGCAAATATTCTTCCAACACTTGCAACGTCACGATATCAAGGTCGTTGGTCGGTTCGTCCAGCACCAAGAAGTTGGGATTCTTCATCAAAACCATACACAGGTACAGCCTACGGCGTTCCCCGCCGCTCAGTTTATATACATAACTGTACTGCTTTTCGGGCGGAAAAAGGAAATGTTGCAAAAATTGAGAAGCCGTAAGCCGCTTACCGTTCCCCAATTCTATCACTTCAGCTACCGACGTAATGACATCAATCACTTTCATCTGTGCGTCGAACTTCAGCCCTTCTTGCGAATAATAGCCGAAACGTACAGTCTCGCCGACATCAAGTGCCCCGCTGTCTGGCTTTTCCAACCCCATCAGAATCTTAATGAAAGTAGACTTACCCGTACCGTTATTGCCTATAATGCCCATTTTCTCGTAACGGGAAAAAACATACGAAAAGTCATCCAATATCGTAAGGTCTCCAAACCGCTTGCACAAATGGTCTGCCTCAAAAATCTTCGAACCGATATAAGATGCCTTTACATCCAATTTTACATTGGTATCGTAAGAACGCCGCTTAGCCACTTTTTCCAATTCATAAAACGCTTCTTCCCGATACCGAGCCTTATGCCCGCGCGCTTGAGGCATACGGCGCATCCATTCCAGTTCGGTACGATAAAGATTATTCGCACGAGCTACCTCGGCATTAGCGGCATCAACACGTTCCTGACGTTTTGCCAAATAATAGCTGTAATTACCCTTATACGAATACAACCCACAATCGTCTATTTCCATGATTTCAGAACATACCCGGTCTAAAAAATAACGATCGTGTGTCACCATGAGCAGACTCAGCTTCGAACGCCCTAAATAACCTTCCAACCATTCGGTCATATCTAAGTCCAAATGATTGGTAGGCTCGTCTAAAATCAACAAGTCGGGTTCTGTAATCAAGACATTGGCCAAAGCGACACGCTTCAACTGCCCGCCGGAAAGATGCTTAACCAGTTGGTTAAAATCATGTATTTTCAGTTGCGAAAGGATTTGCTTGACTTTCCGTTCATAATCCCATGTTTTTTCATGCTCCATCCGTTCCAACAGGACATCCAATCCCGGATTGCCCGGCGTAGCCATGCACCGTTCGTATTCCTTGATAACTTCGGTCACGCCATTGCCATGCGAAAAGCAGGCTTCGAGTACAGACAAATCTTCAGGATAAACCGGACTTTGCTCCAAATAACCTATACGCAAATCACGCCGATAAGTAATTTGCCCCTCGTCATACCCTTCTTTTCCTGCCAAGATATTTAATAAGGTAGTCTTTCCGCTACCGTTCTTCGCTATCAGTCCGACGCGCTGGCCTTGAGCTATGCCAAACGATATGCCTTGAAACAACAACAGGTCACCAAATGATTTCGTTAAGTTTTCTACTTGCAAATAAGATACCATAAATTTAAAATGCAAAGTTAAAAATAAAGGACGAGTTTTATCAAAGCGCATGCTCCACTTCGGCACGGATACGCAAATATTCGTCTTTCAGATTACACGGTTTTCCATTACTTACAGCGTCCCATATTAGTTTGGTAGGATACACCACTACATCCGTATCGGCAAAACGCAAAGCGGGATATTCCTGCTTTCCGTCAATCATTGTCACCCAATCCATTCCGTCCATTTCATTCACCAATATCGTGCCGAATGCAATGCCAAAACTTTCCCATACCTGCCGTTGCTCAGCCTTGAAGCGTCCGCTGTCCATCACCTGCTGAATGCGATCGATATCTTCTTCACATCCCGTAAAGTCTTTGGCCAATTGCTTTTTGATAGCCGATACCGCCCAATCGTACGCTTCGTTGATGGATTCGATTTCGAGCACCCTGACAGGTATCATGGCTTTCCAAGGCCTGTCATTCATTTGACGTATCCGAAGCGATGCAACAACCTCTTCGGCCACCTTAACGCCTTCTCCCTTTGCCACCGTAAACGAACATTCCAACAACATATCACCATGTCCTGTTATCCAGAAATGCGCTGTATACCAATTTCCTTTTTCCTGAAAGCTTTCAGCCCAATACACACACTCCCAATTACCGCACCGCACGAGCGTTGCCCCACGAGTATGTTTTAACTCTTCATTCATTTCCGCCCTCGCATATCCGCGGTTATCACCCCGGTAAGCCGAAATACGGAAGTTACCAGTCCATTTGTCTGGATTATAAAACAAAAAACTCTCCTCGGTATCTTCAAACTCACGCCAATCGGACGGATACTCCAACGAGAACCAAGAACCGGGCGAAATATATATCCTTTTATTTTGTTCCATTATGCATATTGTTTTTTTTCTTATTTTCCTATCGGTTGTATTTGAGCACGCGTCACCTTGTCTATCTCCAAAAACATATAATTCACTTTACCCGAATGAATCAACGACTCGTTCTCGCTATAAATACGGGTGGCATACTCTTTCGATTTTTCAAAAACTAAGCGCGACACACTCTCCTGCGACTTGTCTGCCATAGTCGAATCGAGCTTCTCCTCGGGAAAGAAATCATCCAAATTAACATCTCCTATCATCGAAGTTTCCAGAAAATGGATGTGCTGATGCATACGGTCGGTGTAATAACCTACAAACATATGCTTGGGTGTACGCACCAATATGGGATTGATGTTGATGGCTTTCAGCAACGAAGCGAACAACACGCTCCCGTCCACACAATTGATTTGCGCCGAAGCCAATGCGTCATCAAAGGTACGTACCCGTTGCGAAAACACCACATTCGAAGACAAGCTGGTATTGCTGATGGAACTGTACTTGAACCCCCGCTTCTGCAGCACATACCATAAAGCGTAGACCTGCTTGTCCACTGCATCGCTGTTCTTGCTTTGGTATCCCCAAAAACGGTTGACTATGCGTGTGTCCAACGCTTCCCGCAAAATCACATCAATGTTCGGATTATCTTCATTTACGTATGCGGCAAAAAACTTGCCTGTATCATGGAACTTCATCCGGCTATCTACATATCCCAACAAACACTCGTTGACACTGCGCACCGAAAAAGTACGCACATTACTGCCTAATTCATGATTGTTCAGCCTGACCGATACAGACACCGTCAACGGAACAGGCTGCGTATGCTCACGCAACGTTTCAAACTTCCAAACAATGTCGGGGAAAACCAAATATTCTTTCCACGCTTCGGGCAATATAAACTCAGAAACCGAACGCGAGAAAAAAGGAGTCTCTTCCACTTCAATCCGCAACTTACTGTTCGCACGCGTATTTTTGATACGGATACCGATACACGACTTCGGATTACCAATGTAATCGGTATCCGAAGGAAGTATAAGTTCGGCATCGGTCGTAGCAGTAGAAAGAATCGTCACCGGAAAGATGTTCCCGCCCAATTCGTCTGTTATCTCGAAATCGGAACGGAAAGGTTCGTAACGGTAAATGTACCCCACCGAAGCCAACACGATAAATCCGGCCAACACATACGTGGCCAGCTTCCATTTATTCTTTATTCGGAAAAACAAATTCCGGATGCTCATATTCAGACATCAAAAAAGGCCACCATACAGCCCGCAAAGCCCGGTATCGCTCTCCCGAACCGTCCTGCGGACTGTATGACGGGCAGACAATTACCGCACAGCGATACATTCGATTTCCACCAAAGCACCTTTCGGCAACGCCTTGACAGCCACAGCAGAACGGGCAGGGAAATCACCCTCGAAATACTTAGCATACACACTGTTCATTTCGGCAAACAGAGCCATATCTGCCAAAAACACTGTAGTTTTCACGATATTAGCCGTAGTCAGTCCGGCTTCCGCCAAAATACTTTTAATGTTCTCGAACGACTGAGTAGTCTGCTCGGCTGCACCGCCCGGAGCAAATTCGCCCGTAGCCGGGTCTACCGGAAGCTGTCCGGATACGAAAACCATTCCATTTGCCTCAATGGCCTGACTGTAAGGGCCGATGGCCGCAGGAGCCTTCTCTGTAAAAATCACTTTCTTCATTGTTGCAATAAATTAATTGATAAATAGTAAACATCAAACAGAAACCCCAACCCGACATTCCCCGCGAAGCATGCATCAGTCCGGCTGAAATACCACAAACGAACTTCCGCAACTCTTCATCGCCTCTGCAGAAAGAATAACCCGATTATGCGTTTCCGCTCGCAAATCCACCGCTAAATTAACACTTTTCCGCCAATCTGCGGAGGCATTCAAAAAAAAATTAACGAAAACTTAGAGCATATTGAAAAAAATGCCTATTTTTGTCGTGCCAATATGTGAGACGAGCAAAAACGTATTTGCATGCTCACTTCAAAACAGAATCAAAAACTAATCATTAAATCCGTAATTATTGACAAGCGTAACAATTGACGACGCACATCCTTAAACAGATGGACGCATCGCACTTAAATACGCTTCCAAGCGTTACACAATTCATTACAACCTATACTTATGTATAACATTATTCAATTAAACGACAAAGATTTGTCCGAATTGCAACAAATTGCCAAAGAGTTGGGACTGAATAAGACCAGCGATCTGCCTAAAGAAGAACTGGTATACCGCATTTTGGACGAACAAGCTATCGTAGGAGCTACTAAAAAAGCCACAACAGCAAAAACAAATGAAGAAAGAAAAGAGGGACAACCTCGTAAACGTTCGCGTATCAGCGTAAAAAAGGAAGGGGACATCGTTTATACCGCCACAAAAGACAAGGCACAAAAACTCGAGGCAAACACTCCGCCGCTTCCGGTACCGGCTCCTTTATTCAAAACTGAACAGGCAACTGCAAACGCTACAGAAACCGCCGGACCAACCAACGATGCGCAACCGGCAGAAACAGAAGAAAAGCCCAAAGCGAAACGAGGCAGAAAACCGGGAAGCAAAAACAAAGCAACCATAGAAAGAGAGCGGGCACAAAAAGCAGCCGAAATGGAAGTGCAATCTCTTTCCGCTCCTGCTTCATCCAACGATGAAACGGAAGAACTCCCCGCACCCGAGATGGCAAACGGCGAAGATTTCATCGCCATCGAAGACCTGCCGTCCGAAAAAATAGAACTGCCGTCTGAACTGCTCGGCAAATTCGAAGCCACCAAGATGGAACAACCGCCCGTGGAAAGCAAGCAAAACAACAACCGTTACCAACAACGCCAGCAACGCAACAACAATAACCGACAAACCAACGGACGGCAACAAAATCAAAACCAACCTGCCACAAACACTTCCGACAACCAGCCTGCCGCAGTCACGGCTTCCGAAGCGCAACCTGCCAAACCGGCAGAAAAGCCATACGAATTTGATGACATCCTGAAAGGGTCGGGCGTACTGGAAATCATGCCGGACGGCTACGGATTCCTCCGTTCATCCGACTACAACTATCTTTCTTCACCCGATGACATCTACGTATCCCAATCGCAAATTAAATTATTCGGATTAAAGACCGGCGATGTAGTAGACGGAACCATCCGTCCGCCGAAAGAAGGGGAAAAATATTTCCCGTTAGTCAAAGTATCGAAAATCAACGGTCTGCCTCCCGAACTGGTACGCGACCGTGTGCCGTTCGACCATTTGACCCCTCTTTTCCCCGACGAAAAATTCAAACTCTGCAAAGGCTCTGATGACAACCTATCGGTACGTATTGTCGACTTATTCGCACCCATCGGAAAAGGACAACGCGCGCTTATCGTTGCGCAACCTAAGACAGGTAAGACCATCCTGATGAAAGACATCGCCAACGCCATCGCTGCCAACCATCCGGAAGTGTACATGATTATGCTGCTCATCGACGAACGTCCGGAAGAAGTGACCGATATGGCACGCAGCGTCAATGCAGAAGTCATCGCTTCTACTTTCGACGAACCGGCAGAACGCCACGTAAAGATTGCGGGCATCGTATTGGAAAAAGCCAAACGCATGGTAGAATGCGGGCATGATGTAGTTATCTTCCTCGACTCCATCACCCGTCTGGCACGCGCATACAATACCGTTTCGCCCGCATCGGGCAAGGTATTGTCGGGAGGTGTAGACGCAAACGCACTGCACAAGCCGAAACGTTTCTTCGGTGCCGCACGTAACATCGAAGGAGGAGGCTCACTCACGATTATCGCCACCGCTTTGATTGATACAGGCTCGAAGATGGATGAAGTGATTTTCGAAGAATTCAAGGGACCAGGAAACATGGAACTCCAACTCGACCGCAACCTGAGCAACAAGCGCATCTTCCCGGCTGTCAACCTCACAGCTTCCAGCACACGGCGTGACGACCTGTTGCTCGACAAGACTACGCTCGACCGGATGTGGATCCTGCGCAAGTTCTTGGCGGACATGAATCCGATAGAAGCCATGAATTCGGTAAAAGACCATTTGGAAAAGACAAAAGACAACGAAGAATTCCTAATGAGCATGAACTCGTAAACGCTACCATAAAAAACAATATGAATATCCGCAAACAGCCCATGTAGGGGCGTATCGCATACGCCCGAATGCACACACTTATCTACGTGGATGTTTTCAGGGCGTATGCAATACGCCCCTACAGCTAATTGGGCAAAATGCGGATATTCAATAAACACAAAGGAGGCGCAGCGTGTGGTCAACTCCACGCTGCGCCTCCTTTGTGTTTCCAATAACAACAATTACCAATATCAATCATCTATGTCGATGACCTGAAACTTATTATTAAACGTTATTTCCAAACGGTTCGAAAGTTTTACTTCGTATTCTTTCCCGTCGCGCTCTATCTCTAAAATCTTCGCTTCAGGATAAGTGGAAGACACATACGAACGTATCTCGGCAGGCACCGCCTGCATAGGCACTTCCGACATTTTGCACTGTATCTCGGTCCAGTCGCCAGACTTGTCGAACTCCAATTTCTCGCCGTTCGTAAAGATGACATCATACGACTTGTAAAACAATCCCGACTCCATCTTCGCCAACGCTACCTTGTGGTGCTTGAAATAAGTCGTGATGAACGTCTGTGCCTTCGTGGGCAACTGTCCGATTTGAATCGGCTTGTCGTTATCCGCCAACGCCATCGTCTGAACTCCTAACACACACATCAACATGAAAATCCACTTCTTCATACTAATTCGCTTTTAAAGGTTAATAGATAAATATTTGCTTCTGTCACAAAGATGAGGTGGGAATCTGAAAAGATTTTGAAATCTCAAAGCAATGTAGCCCGTTTTCATAAAAATACCGGACAGACAAACGGCTGGCCTTGCAGATGGTATCCACCAATGCCAGCCCTAACCCGGTAGACCCTTCTTTCTTCGTACCTTGATAGAAACGTTCGAAGATGCGTTTCCCGTCTAACGGAGCGTCGCCCGTATTACAGATACGCAACGAATCTTCCGCCGTCTCTATCCGGATTGTCCCGCCATCGGCATTGTGCACAAAAGCGTTCTTCAGCAGATTCGTCACCAAGACCGAAGCCAGCGACTCGTTCATTTCTACACAGAACGATGTGCCCGTACACATCTCCACACGAATTCCGCGATAAGCATACACTTCCTGATAATCGTCAATATAACGGTTCAGCAAACTGTTCAGACAGACGGTATGCCTGTCCATATACTGGCCGTTCTCTATCTTGCACAACAGCAACAGCGAGCGGTTCATACGGGTCAGGTTCTCCAAGGTGTGATGTGTTTTCGCTAATTCCTCCAGCTGGCGTTCGGTCAAAGCCTCGTCCTCCATCAGCATTTCAATGCGGTTGCAACAAATGGCGAGCGGTGTCTGCATCTCGTGGGAGGCGTTGCCTATAAACAGTTTCTGCTGTTCGAAGAGTTGTTCGTTGCGTCCTGCGAAGTCTGCCACTGCTTCGTTCAAGTGATGAAACTCCGTTATTGTCGTGCGATTGTCCAACGGCTCGTTGGGATGCCCCACCCGATAGCGGTCCAACCACTCCAACAAGCGATACAAGGGCTTCATGTTACGGCGGTACACCCATGCCGTAATCAGCAGAATCATCAACAACAGCAACACATACAAGAACACAATCCATCCTAAGATAGCACGTTTCAGGTCCATTTTCTCAATGGTAGGCGTATAAACCACCAGTTCCATGTAGCGGTCGCCCGAAGCACGGAAAATGGTAATCAGCACCCGCGCAGGTTCCTCCTCTTTCTTCTCGGTGATGTAGACCATCTCGTCCCGATACGTAATTTGGGGATAAGAAGCGGCATATTCTTTGCTCACCTCGTACAGGTAATATTGGTTGTTCGATCCGTTGCTCGCTACGGGCATCTCCTCTCCCTGCAAGGCGCGCACGATAAGCTGCTCGGAATAATCTTCGAGCGAATCGTCCACTTCATCGTTCACCTCTTCCATGACAGCCATATAGAAGAAGCACGCCCACAGCGTAAGGATAACGACCAACGCCAGCGACAAACGCCACAAGACCAAATGAAACAGTTTCATTCCACAACGAATTTATAGCCGAATCCGTATACGGCTTTCAGTTCCGGAGTGGCGCCCGCATCCTTCAGGCGTTTCCTCAGATTCTTAATCTGGGCATAGATGAAATCGAAGTTGTCCACCTGGTCGATGTGGTCGCCCCATACCGACTCGGCAAGCGTGTTCTTGTTCACCAGCCTACCCGGACGCGACATGAAGTAATGCAGGATGTCGTACTCCTTGCGGTTCAGTTCGATTTGCTTTCCCGCTATCACCACACGGAACTGGTCAGGAAACAGTTCGATATTCCCGACCTGTATCTTATGCTCCCCTTCGCGCCGGCTGCGGCGGAACAGACTCTTCAGGCGGGCATGAAGCTCCGCCAAGTGGTAAGGCTTAGGCAGATAGTCATCGGCGCCCAGGTCAAGCCCTTCTACCTTGTCTTCCAACGAGTCTTTCGCCGAAAGGATAATGACATTGGTACGCTTGCCCAACGCCTGAAGCTCTTTCAGCAAGTCCAGCCCGTTGCCGTCCGGCAGCATGATGTCGAGCAGGATGCAGTCGTAATCATAATCCTCCACCTTCTGCAAGGCAGTACGGTAATCGGGAGCCTGCGACACCACGTAACGCTCCTTTTCCAGCGAACGGGTGGTGATTTCCCGCAAGTCTTGGTCATCTTCTACTATCAATATCTTCATAAGGCTTATAATGTTGGTTGCAAACTATCAGCGGTTGTGCCAAAAACTGGGCACGAACATCAGCAGAATGGCATAGAGTTCCAAGCGTCCCAGCAACATCAGGAACGACAACACCCACTTCGCGCCGTCGGGAAGCCCGCTCCACGAAAACGCAGGGCCGTAATTGCCTAACGCTACACCCGCATTGCCCATACTGGAATAAACCACGCCGAACGCATCGGCCAACCCTACCCCCATCATCATCAGGACAACCCATCCGACAAAGCCGCATATCAGGAACAGCAAGGTAAAAGTCGTAACTGCGGAAATGGTGATGGGATCCACCGTCTGACGGTTTACCTTTACGGGAAACACGGCACGCGGATGGATAAGACGCGCCAGTTCGTTCTTGGCATTGCGCAAAAGGATGACCAGACGCATCACCTTAATGCCTCCGCTGGTAGACCCCGTACATCCCCCCACCACCGTGGCATACACAATCAGCATCCACGTAAACGGTGCCCAGTAATTATAATCATCGGTGGTGAATCCCGTCGAACTGTGCACCGTGACCACCTGAAACAACGCTTTGCGGAAGGCCTTCTCCACATCGTAATCGTTTCGAATGATGAGCGACACCATGATAATCAGTGTCACGGTAAAGACCGAAATCAGGAACCCCCTCACTTCATCGTCCTTCAGCAGGTGGCTGAACTTCCCTTTCAGGCACATAAAGTAGAGCGAGAAGTTAAACGAGGAAAGTATCATGAATGTCGCGATGGTATATTCAATGAACGGCGAATTCCAATACGCCACGCTCGACTGCTTGGTGGAGAAACCTCCCGTGGCGGTCGTAGAGAACGAATGGCAAACAGCATCAAACCAACCCATGCCTCCCCATACCAACAGCAAGGTCTCCGAGACGGTCAAAATCAAGTAAACCGTCCACAGCCATTTCGCCATGACACTTACTTTAGGATGAATCTTGTCGTGCGTCACACCCGTAGCCTCAGCCGAAAACAGCAATTGGTTCCCTACCCCGAAAATGGGTAATACGGCTATGGTAAAGAACACAATACCCAAACCGCCTATCCAGTGCGAGAAACTGCGCCAGAACAGGATGCCGTGAGAAAGCGACTCGATATTGTCGAGTATCGTGGCACCTGTGGTGGTAAATCCCGATACGATTTCGAAAAAGGCATCGGGCACGGAAGGAATCGCCCCGCTGATGTAGAAAGGCAACATCCCGAAAGCGGAAAACAGAATCCACGTGAACGCCACAATGCAATATCCGTCGCGCCGCGTCAGCTTGTTCTCGGCATTCCGTCCCAACAGAACCAAAATGCCTCCCGCCGCTGCCGTTATCAGCGTCGAGTAAACAAAATAAATGTAATCAGACTCCTGATAATACAGCGAAACCGCTGCACATACCATCAGCATCACTCCCTCGATAAACAGCAGAAAGCCCAAAATACGGCAAATCATCGGCCTGTTTATCAAGCTGTTTTTCCTATTATTACCTACATATACATTTCTTGCGATAGCCTCTTCCATTTTCATATAGATTAATGACGCTGCAAAACTAATGAAAAGATTCAATCTAATCGTATATTTCAAAAATAAATATAAGAAACTGTTTTGAATTTCTCCAAAAAGTTTTTTCCCTATTTGATGTATCCGTTTTTGCAATCATCACACGGTAAATTCAAAACAGGCTCTTAGTTTGAAACAAAATAAACAGTCGGTTTCGCTTATTAAATGGTCAAAAAAGAAAGAGTGGAAAAATTGAACAGTTTTTCTGAATTTTCTATGCCATGGGTATGAATTATTTTAGCAATCTTTGCTATATACACTAAAACGACACAGACTATGCATAAGATTGACAACAAGAAAAAACGACCTGCTTTCTTTTACGCTTGCCTGTTTTTCCTTTCCGCTATCGGATTGGGCGGATGTGAAATGATTGAATTCCATCCGTACGATTTAGACATCGACGGCGAAACAGGCATCAACGCCAAAAATATCGAGCGCATTGAAACGGCATTGAAAGGGAAAAACGAATTTTCGTTCGTCTTCATCAGCGATACCCAACGCTGGTATGACGAAACAGAAGATGCCGTAGCAGCCATCAACCGGCTGGAGGACATCGATTTCGTCATTCACGGCGGCGACCTTTCCGACTTCGGGATGAAATTAGAGTTCGAACAGCAACGCGACATCCTGAACAAGCTGCGGGTGCCTTACGTATGCCTGTTGGGCAACCACGACTGCCTGGCTACAGGCGAAAAGGTCTTTCTTACCGTCTTCGGCGAACGCGACTTCTCATTCAATGCCGGCAATACCCACTTCGTATGCCTCAACACGAATGCCTTAGAGTTCGACTACTCTGAAGCGATACCCGACTTCGCTTACATTGAAAACGACTTAAACGGTTTACCCGAAAAAATCACCCGTACCGTAACCGTCATGCACGCAGCCCCCTTCACCGAACAGTTCAACAACAACATCGCCCGCGTGTTCCAACATTATATAAAGGAGTATCCCGCACTGCAATTCTGCCTGGCTGGACATACACACAACCTTACGGTAGAAAACACCTTCGACGATGGAACCTTATACTACACAGCTCCCAGCATCAAGAAACGCACCCTGATGCACTTTACATTCACCTCTAACGGATACAGCTATGAGACGATACCTTTTTAATATATTGGCCTGCCTGCTGTTGTCGGCATTCCCCATCGGTACTTTCGCCCAAACTTCCGATTCGCCCGGCGCAACTCCGCTACGCCGATGGGACAAACGTACACACCCCAAATATGCCGGATGGGAACGGTTGTGCCCTACACACGCCAAGTTCCAATACGCCGGCGGAATGGGCGTATCGTCTTTCGGCGTAGGATGGGACTACGGAAAACGCCGGCAGTGGGAAACCGACTTCTTGGCAGGCTTCCTCCCTTCCAAATATGCCGATAAGTTCCGCCTGACATTTACCGTCAAACAAAATTACATCCCTTGGAGCATGAGTTTCAACGAACATTGGGCTTTGGAACCGTTCTATTGCGGTTTGTACGTCACGACCATTGCAGGTGAAGAATTTTGGGAAAAAGAACCCGGACGTTACCCTAACCGGTATTACAATTTCAGCACCAAACTGCGTCCGTACATCTTTATCGGACAACGGATGAACTTTAACCTGAAGAACAGCCTCGTCAAACACGTCTCGCTGTTCTATGAAGTAAACACCTGCGAGTTATATCTCATCAGCAAGTTCACCAACAAAACATTAAAGATGAAAGACATCCTCCGTTTCTCATTCGGCGCCAAAGTGCAATTATTCAAAGACTGAGAAACGGTTTTGAATTTAGTTTGCACGTTTTTCAAACCCGGCGCAACGCCATTCATTGAAATGACTTAGCTATGTAACAGGTTTGTAACAGCCTGTTCGGGAAAAACGCCGTACCTTTGAGCCGTTAAATTTTAGCAATCAAAAAAACTGAATATTAACGGCGTATGAAGAAATATGTTTCTTTTTTCTTATTAGCATGCTGCGCATGTCTGCCAGACATGCTGATGGCACAACGCATCAAAGGAAGCGACACCGTACTTCCGCTCACTCAAGAATTATCGGAAATGTACATGAAAAAGAACCCCTCTGCCACAGTGACCGTAACAGGAGGAGGCAGCGGTGTAGGAATTTCAGCTTTGCTCGACGGAACGACCGACTTGGCCATGGCATCCCGAAAGATTAAGTTCAGCGAGAAGATGAAGATGAAACAGGCAAAGCATGAGCCTTGCGAATACATCGTGGCTTACGATGCGTTGGCAGTTATTGTCAACCCTCAAAATCCCGTGAAACAGCTCACACGCGAACAGTTGGAAGACATCTTCCGCGGTAAAATCACCAACTGGAAAGAAGTGGGAGGCGAAGACGCGCGCATCGTAGTTTATTCACGCGAAACGTCTTCGGGCACCTACGAGTTCTTCAAAGAAAGCGTCCTGCATAATAAGAATTACATGAGCAGTGTACTTTCTATGCCCGCCACGGGTGCCATCATCCAGTCGGTACGCCAGACCAAAGGCGCCATCGGCTATGTAGGCTTGGCTTACCTGAATCCATACGTAAAAGCAATTGCCGTATCCTACGACCAAGGCAAACATTATGTCTACCCTTCGGTAGAAAGCGCAACCCGGAAAGAATACCCCATTGTCCGTCCGTTGTATTATTACTACGACAAATCAAACGAAAAGAACGTCATGCCTTTCCTCAACTTCACCACTTCGCCAGAAGGACAAGCCAAGACATTGGACTTGGGATTCATTCCCCGCTAATCGTAACACATAACATAGGTATATATAATAAGGTATATAGAATATGAAAAGATTGATTGATAACATCGCACGGTATATACTTACCGTGAGCGGGTTTACCACCAGCGTGGTCATCCTGCTGATTATCGGCTTCCTGTTCAAGGAAGCGGTAGGCCTCTTCAACAATCCCATCGTAGAAGACGGATATGTCTTGGCGCTCAACAAGGATAATGATGTGAAAAAGCTGAGCGCACAGCAAATCAAGAACATCTTCGATGAGGAAATCACCAACTGGAAAGAAGTGGGCGGAAAGGATATGCCCATCACCGTATTCCGCTTGGAAGACCTTGACAAGCATTACACGGAAGAAGAATTAGGAGCGGAATACGAATTTGCCGGCGCTAAAATCGCCGAACAGATTTACCAGACTCCAGGCATTGTCGCATACGTTCCCGACGTATTGATGGAAGGGCAAAAAGACATCCATTACATCGAGCGGCAGAACATCCCCGTAAAAGATGTCGTATTAGGCAACGAATGGTTCCCGACGGCAACACCCTCCCCTATCTTTGGCATCCTTCCGCTAATTGGCGGTACGTTATGGGTCAGTTTCTTCGCTATCCTCATCGCCTTGCCCTTCGGATTGGCAATTTCCATTTATTTAGCCGAAGTGGCGAACGAAAAGACCCGCAAGTTCTTGAAACCGATTATCGAATTGCTGAACGGCATTCCTTCGGTAGTCTACGGTTTCTTCGGGTTGGCGGTCATCGTGCCCTTCCTTCAACAGACATTCAATCTGCCCGTAGGTGAATCAGGCTTGGCTGGCAGCTTGGTGCTTGCCATCATGGCATTGCCTACCATCATCACCGTAGGCGAAGATGCCATGCGCAGTTGTCCGCGGAATATGCGCGAAGCCAGTCTGGCTTTAGGAGCGACCCAATGGCAAACTATTTACAAAGTAGTGATTCCCTTCTCCATATCCGGCATCACTTCGGGCATTGTACTTGGCATCGGGCGTGCCATCGGCGAGACTATGGCAGTACTGATGGTGACGGGAAATGCGGCAGTCATGCCTCACAGCATCTTGGAACCTTTGCGTACCATTCCCGCAACCATTGCAGCCGAATTGGGCGAAGCTCCTGCAGGAGGCGCGCATTACCAGTCACTCTTTTTATTAGGTGTCATCCTCTTTTTCATCACTTTAATTATTAACTCTTGCGTAGAAATCGTATCTTCACGCAACAAATTCAAGAAATAAGCCATGGCAGTAGAAATTGATTCGTCTTACATGAAGCGGAAAAAAGGCATCCAGAAAGGGATGTTCGTCTGCTTCCGCATACTGAGCTATTTCATCGCGGCGGTGCTGTTCTACATCTTGGGATTCATCATCGTGAAAGGCATCAGCGTCATCAACTGGGATTTCCTTACCCAAGCGCCTACCGACGGCATGACCAAGGGAGGTATCTGGCCCGCTATCGTAGGTACGTTCTACCTGATGATAGGAAGCGCCCTATTCTCTTTCCCCGTAGGCGTAATGAGCGGCATCTACATGAACGAATATGCGCCGAAAGGCAAAGTGGTGAACTTCATCCGCACCATGACAAACAACTTGGCTGGCATCCCGTCTATCGTGTTCGGCCTGTTCGGTATGGCGTTCTTCGTCAATTACCTGGAGTTCGGCGACAGCATCATTGCCGGCTCGCTCACGTTGGGTCTGCTGGCATTGCCGATTGTCATCCGCACTACCGAAGAAGCGTTTAAAGACATCCCCACCAGCTATCGGGAAGGAAGCCTGGCACTGGGAGCTACCAAGGCACAGACCATTTGGAAAGTGTTGCTGCCGATGGCGATGCCCCGCATCATCACGGGATTGATTCTTTCATTGGGACGTGTGTCGGGCGAAACAGCTCCTATCCTCTTTACGTGTGCAGCCTACTTCTTGCCGAAACTGCCCGCAAGCGTCTTCGACCAATGTATGGCACTGCCTTATCACTTGTATGTCATCGCCACCAGCGGTACCGACATCGAAGCACAGACTCCTATCGCTTACGGTACGGCTTTTGTGCTGATAGTCATCGTATTGATTATGAACCTGCTGGCAAACTACATCCGCAAATATTTCGAAAACAAACTAAAATCAAAATAACACACATCATCGTCATCTGTATGAATAAGATTGAAGCTAAAAACGTAGATTTCTATTACGGCGACTTCCATGCGCTGAAGAACATCAATATTATTATCCCCAACAATGAGGTAGTAGCTTTTATCGGTCCTTCCGGATGTGGCAAATCAACTTTCCTGCGCTTGTTCAACCGCATGAACGATTTGATTCCGGGCACCCGGCTGACAGGAGAAATAGACATTGACGGACGGAACATTTACGACCCGTCGGTCAATGTAGACATCTTACGTAAGAATGTGGGCATGGTGTTCCAACGCCCTAACCCGTTTCCGAAAAGCATCTTCGAAAATGTAGCATACGGCTTGCGGGTAAACGGAATCAAGGACAAAGACTTCATCACCGAACGTGTGGAAACCGCACTGAAAGGCGCCGCTTTGTGGAACGAAGTAAAAGACAAGCTGAAAGCTTCGGCTTACGACCTCTCCGGCGGACAACAGCAACGTCTGTGCATCGCTCGTGCCATGGCGGTGGAACCTTCAGTCCTGCTGATGGACGAACCCGCTTCGGCACTCGACCCTATCTCGACTTCGAAAATCGAGGAACTGATTTGCGAACTGAGTGCGCAGACCACGGTAGTCATCGTGACCCACAGCATGCAGCAGGCTGCCCGTGTGAGCAACAAGACCGCTTTCTTCTACATGGGCGAAATGGTGGAATACGGTGAAACAAAGAAAATCTTCACCAGCCCCGACAAGGAAGCAACTCAGAATTACATCACGGGACGTTTCGGATAAACTTGTTTATAATAATATGGAAAAACGCAGATTAACACAGATTTTCGCAGATTACAAATCAAAAATAATCCTCTGCGAAAGAATAATCCGCGTTAATCTGCGATAATCCGCGTTTTATCATTAACTTTAACTCATAATTAAAAACGAATATGGTAAAATTTGTAGAAAACGAACTTCTCAACATCAAGACAGAAGTAAACGATATGTGGCAGTTGGTTTACCAGCAACTGGACAATGCCTATAAATCCGTATTAAATGTCGATATGGAACTTGCCGACAAAGTCATCTTGCGCGAAAAGCGTGTCAACGCCTTCGAACTGCGCATCGACAGCGACATCGAAGACTTCATCGCTCTCTATAATCCGGTAGCCGTAGACTTGCGCTTCGCACTCGCCATGCTGAAAATCAACACCAACCTGGAACGTATCGGCGACTATGCCGACAGCATCGCGCGCTTCGTTATCCGCACCGAACTGAAGCCCGAAAACAAAGCTTTATTTGCAGAACTGCAATTGGAAGATATGTTCGACATGGTGTTGCACATGCTCAGCACCACTTACGATGCCTTGCAGAAACAAGACATCAGCCTTGCCAAATCTATTTTCGACAAAGACGAAACACTGGACATCCTGAACAAGAATGCCATCGAAACCTTGGCAACATACGCCCACGAACATCCCGAGGAAATCAAGTTGTGCCTGGAAATAGCGGGCATCTTCCGCAAACTGGAACGTGCAGGCGACCACATCAACAACCTCGCCGAAGAAACCGTGTTCTACATCGATGCCGAAGTGTTGAAACACCACAAGTCTATGATGGCGGCGGAAGAAGAAGCAAATAGTTAATAGTTAATAATTAACAGTTAATAGTGGAGGAGAACGATGTCAATCATTCCACTATTAACTGTTAATTATTAACTATTAACTACAAAAGAATAACCGTCACGCTGCGCGGGCCGTGCGCTCCCATCACCAAAGCCTGTTCAATATCTGCGGTCTTCGACGGTCCAGAAACGAACACTCCATAACCGTACTCGCCTGTATCGATACGCTTGTAAGCCTCGTGCATGTTATTGACTAAGTTCTTCCGGTCGAGCAAGACAACCAAGGCTTCGGATATGAAATACACCGCACGCTGCTCTACATCCTGCTGCAACCATACCGCCCCGTTCTCGCATACGCCGATACGTCCGTCCACAACCGCAAGGTCTGTACCGTCCAATTCTGCTGGACTTGCCACATCATCGGGATGAAAAGTGGCACACGTTATCAGCTGGATTTTCTCTCCCGTTGCCACTTCCTTCATATTCGAAGCTACCCGCTTGGCATTCGGGTAACGGCTCTTTATCACTTCGTTGATATCGTCTTCCGAAGTCAGCACTACCGCCTCACCTCCCATTTGCTTCATGATAGCGCAAAACTGGGCTACCTTATCCGGATAAGTCAAGGCATTCTCTTCCAGTTCCGCCAAGTCGGGACGCTCATAGCGCACCCGCGTATTGCGGCGGATATTCTGCAATATGTCTTCTCTACTGCTCATTGCTTATTTTGTTTATTGGCTTTTCAACACAGATTACACAGATTAAATCAATATTAGCGATTTATTATTTTATGAATATCCGCATTTTACCTCTACATGGCTGTTTATGGACACTCTTCATTCCTCATTCTTAATTTATTTAATCTGTGCAATCTGTGGTGAAAAACAGAAATCACACTTTCCCTTTCTTCCACATCTCGTTAAAACTTTCTTTGGCGAATGTGGGCATCTCGTGCTCTTTGCCCCAGTCATTCAAGCCGTTGTATACCATCCAGCGGGGAAAAGCATTCACCCATTTAGCTTTACGTAAAGCCAAGTTAAACAATTCCGGATGCTCCATCAAGAACTTCATGCCGCCCGACATCAGTTTCTTCTCGCTGCTCGCCACACCCAAGCCGTCCAGCTTCTGACGCCAACGGTAAATCTGGTCTGCCAAATCCACCTTAGCCGGACACACGTTCTGGCAAGAATGACACAACGAACATGCCGACACATTATCATAATAATGCAAAGGAGCCTTCAGCATACCGAGGTTGATGCCGATAGGTCCGGGTATGAAATAAGTGTACGAATAACCTCCCGAACGGCGGTACACCGGACACGTATTCATGCACGCTCCGCATCGCAGGCAATTCAAGGTCTTCACGTGCTCGGGGTCGGCAAGTATCTGGCTTCTGCCGTTATCCACGATGACGATATGCAATTCCCCTCCCTTACGCGGCTTGCGGTAATGCGAAGTGTATGAAGTAATGGGCTGCCCCGTACCCGAACGGGCTAACAAGCGGGTGAATACCCCCAAGGCTTCACGGTCGGGCACAATTTTTTCCAGCCCGAATGCCGTAATCTGCAATTTAGGCTGAGAAGTGCCCATATCCGCATTGCCTTCGTTGGTGCACACCACACATTCGCCCGTAGAAGCCACGGCAAAGTTGGCGCCCGTCATGGCCGCTTCGGCATGAATGAACTTCTGGCGCAGGTTCTTCCGTGCGGCATGGGTCAAATACGTTTGGTCGTTATTGCCCGGCTCGGTGCCCATCTCGCGCACAAAGAGTTCACCTATCTCCTCTTTCTTGATATGAATGGCTGGCATCACAATGTGGCTGGGTTTCTTATGCATCAACTGAAGGATGCGCTCTCCCAAGTCACTTTCTACGACTTCGATGCCTTTTTCTTCCAAATACTCGTTCAGCCCGCATTCTTCCGCCAGCATCGACTTGCTCTTGATGAAATGCTTCACCTGATGCCCGTTGAGGATGTTATAGATAATCTTGCAATATTCCTCGGCGTCTTTTGCCCAATAGACGTATGCCCCATTGGCAAGCGCGTTTTTCTCAAACTCCTGCAACAATTGGTCCAAATGGCTGTTGCTATACATTTTCAAGGCACACGCCGCGTCGCGCAGCTGCTCCCATTCGGGAACTTCCTTGCTCATTTTGTCCCGTTTGGCACGAACCATCCACAACGTTTCATCGTGCCATGCCGCCATGTCCTTATTCTTCAAGAACTCTCCGGCTGCTTTCGAATGTTTCGTACTCATAATCCTGCCGCTAAAATTTGAACAATATGAATGGTCTTGATAGGCAGACGGTCACGTTCGATAATGCCCGTCTGGTGCATCAGGCACGAACTGTCCGCCCCTACGATGTATTCGGCTCCCGTATCGATATGCCGCTGCACCTTGTCGCGTCCCATGCGTCCCGACACATCGTGCTCTTCTACGGCAAACATACCCCCGAATCCGCAGCACTCGTCCGGACGTTCCGGTTCTACAATCTCGATGTCCTTCACCAGCGACAACAAGTCGCGCAACTTATTATAATAAGGTATGTTCAATTCGCTGGGCGAAGAAAGATGCATCAGGCGCACACCGTGGCAACTGTTCTGGATGCTGACCTTATGCGGGAACGATGCCGCAATCGAAATGGGCTTCACCACATCGTGGATAAACTCGCAAATATCATAAATCTTCCCTTCGCTGGCACACCGGTGCGGCTCTTCCGCCAGCAGGTTCCCATAATGGTCGCGCACGAACACCACACAACTCGCCGAAGGGCCTACGATATAATCGTAACGCTCAAACAAACGGTCGAAACGTTTTGCCAGTTCCTTGGCTTCTCCTTCAAATCCCGCGTTCGCCATCGGCTGCCCGCAACAAGTCTGGTCCAGCGGATAATCCACATCCACACCCAAACTCTTCAGCAGCTTATACGAAGCCACCCCCACTTCGGGATAGACCGCATTGATGTAACAAGGGATAAACAATCCTACTTTCATGCTTTTCTCATTTAGTTTTTATCACGAGCAAAGTTACTTCATATTCTTGAATAAACGAAGATTCTTCACGAATTATAGCAAAACAAGTTTGAGGAATGTCCCGAATATCCCTAAGAGCCTGCTTAAATTTTCCGATATTTTGACATCACTCCGTTTACAATGCCTCTATTTCTTCTACACTAAGCCCGGTGCCCTTCGCTATAATATCGACAGAAACGCCCAAATGTTTCAAATTCTGTGCAGCCTCCAATCTACCTTCTTTTATTCCTTCTTTTATTCCTTCTTTTATTCCTTCTTTTATTCCTTCCTTTATTCCTTTTTCTCTTCCTTCCTTTATTCCTTTTTCTCTTCCTTCACGAATCCCCCTTTCTCTTCCTTCTCGCATCGCATTCTCTACTTTCTCCTGCATGTCCTCCTCGTAAATCCGGCTGACGTAGAAGCGGTCTACCGCCTTGTCATACGCCACCCGGTTCGCTTCCGATAAGTTAGCCACGGCTGCCAGCCGTTCCAGATGCTTGAATACCTGTTCCTTCAGCGCATCCGGCATTCTGTCCCATTCGTTCATATTCTTCAGTGCATAGATTAGTTTGTCATACAATGTCTCGCATTCCTCCAACCGCTTGGTGAAGTAAGGGAACTGCAAGTATATCTGCCGGAAATGCGGATTCACCACCCTTCCGTTCTCACGGTCGGCAACCACCGTATCCGTACGGAATTTAGCCTCCAGCTTCGGTTCCTTGAAGTTCATCAGGAATATCCCGTATACTGTAGACAGCTTGTAGCGGTCTCCGTAACGGGGCTGTGGTTCACCCACTATGTCAGACATGCCACTCCCGTTTGCCGGCAAGTCCACTTCGTCCGTCACGGAACGCTCTATCAGCCGGCTGATAGCACGGCACACGTAGTACAGCGTGCGGTCAAGAAAATTACTGTGCCACCGGTTCTGCATCTCCACGATGATGTATTCCCCGCTCGAAGTCAGGCAATACAGGTCGAAGATAATCCCCCGGTCGTTCACGTTGTCCGAATTGTCCTCCTTGTCAATAAACGTCAGGTCTTCGATGTGATGCTCACCCGCCAGCAGCTCGTTCAGCAGGGTGATGAGCAGTTCCTTGCTGGCGGGTTGCCCGAAGATTATCTTGAAACCGATATCCGTAAACGGGTTTACAAAATGAGCCATATATTTATAGGTGTTTCTTTTCATGCACCAAAGATACAAACACTTAGGGAGATTAGCAAATTATGAACGCCTGCTTTACGCTCTAAGCGGCATTTATTTCCTGAAGCAGGCGTATTACTTCTACGTTCCACGGGCTGGAATGTATATTCCGCCAGCCGGAACGTATATTCCGCCAGCTGGAACGTACATTCCGCCAGCCGGAATATAAAACCTATATAGCTTCCCGCAGCATATCATACGTCTGGTTACAGGAAACAAACCTTTTCATGCTTTCTTTTTAATTCTTTTGTAAAAAGAATGTAAGAACTATTGCATCTGTAAAATATATTCATTATATTTGCCACCGGTAAGAGATATACACAATATCGCAGTTTGCCGCCCATATACCTTAATATAATAGGCATCGGTAAAATCCCGGTTTTGATAGGATATAAAATAAAGAAGATTATAAGCTATGAAGCGTTTGTTATTCATCATTTTGTCGTATATGGCACTCTCGGTTTCGGCGCAAGATGTAGCGGTGAAAACCAACCTGCTTTACGATGCGGCGCTCAACGTTAACGGTGGCATAGAGCTTGGCATCGCGCCGCAATGGAGTGTGGACGTGTCGGCTAATTACAACAACTGGACTTTCTCCGAAGGGAAGCGGTGGAAGAACTGGTTCGTCCAGCCCGAAGCACGCTATTGGTTCTGCGACCGGTTTGCCGGACATTTCCTCGGCTTCCACCTGCACGGAGGCAAGTATAACATAGGCGGCATTGACGGAGGCTTCAACCTCTTGGGGTCCGACCTCTCCAAGTTAGCGGACAACCGCTACCAAGGCTGGTTCGCGGGGGCGGGCGTAGGCTACGGCTATTCCTTCATCCTCGGCATGCACTGGAACTTGGAGCTGGAGATAGGCATCGGTTATGCTTTCACCAAGTTCGACCGCTTCGAATGCATAGGCTGCGGCGAGCGCCTGGAGACGGGAAAGACCCACCACTATGTAGGCCCCACCAAGGCAGCCGTCAATCTGATTTACGTATTCTAAAACCCCCGATTGCTATGAACAGTTTCCTGAAACGATATACGGTTTTCGCCTTTGCGGCGTTGCTCCTTGCCACCCAGGCAAAGGCAAACCATGAAATGCAAGACAGCCTGACGGCAAGCCGCGTGACGCTGAAGCGCGACGGAAGTTACCTCACCGTAAGCATGACCCTCCACTTAGACGGAGCGGAAGCGAAAGGCGACCGTGCCATCCTCCTCACCCCGCTGCTCGAAAACGAAGAAGCCAATAAGGCACTGCGCCCCGTAGGCATCTATAGCCGCAGCCGCTATTACCATTATGCCCGCCGGGACAAAGAGCGCATGCTGGGCGGAGCGGACGAACTCTCTTACAAGGACAAAGACAAGCCCGACACATTAGCGTACCGGGTAATCATCCCTTACGAGCCGTGGATGGACGGAGCCAGCCTGACCCTGCTCCGGCAAGACTACGGGTGCTGCGACAAAGTGATTGCCGAGCAAAGCCAGACCATCGGCAGGTTTGCCAGACGGGCGGAGTTTGTCCCGCAGCTGGCATACGTGCAGCCCGAAGTGGAACGCGTCAAGGTGCGGGCGTTGGCAGGCACGGCATACATTGACTTCCGGGTAAACCGCACCGAGATACGCCCCGACTACCGCAACAACCGCCGGGAACTGGATAAAATCATAGCCACCATCGACTCTGTGCGGGCCGATAAGGACATCACCGTCACTTCGCTTTCCATCAAGGGATACGCTTCGCCCGAAGGGTCGTATGCCGGAAACGCGCGCTTGGCGGCGGGACGTACCGAAGCGTTGAAAGAATACGTGTCAGGCTTGTACCATTTCGATGCCGGATTCATCCGCACCTCTTCCGAACCGGAAGACTGGGAAGGCCTGCGCCGCTACGTAGAAAAGTCGGGGTTGGCGCACAAGCAGGAAATCTTAGCGCTCATTGACAGCGGTGAAGAGCCCGACCGGAAGGAACGCCGCATCCGTTCGGCTTACCCCGAAGACTACCGCATCCTGTTGCGCGACTGCTATCCCGCCTTGCGCCATAGCGATTACCGCATCGAGTACACCATCCGTTCGTTTACCGATGTAGAAGAAATGCGCCGCGTGATGCGCACCCAGCCGCAGAAGCTCAGCCTGCAGGAACTGTTCCTCGTAGCGCAAGACTGCGAGCCGGGCAGCCGTGAGTTCGACGAGGTGTTCGACATCGCCGTGCGCATGTACCCCGACGACCCTGTGGCGAACCTCAATGCGGCAAACATCGCCTTGCGTCACAAAGACCCGAAGACGGCACGCCGTTATTTAGCAAAAGCAGGCGATACGCCTCAGGCGGTCTATGCCCGTGGCATCTGTGCCTTATTGGAAAAGAATTACGCCGAAGCGGAAACTCTGCTGAAGCAAGCCCAGGCGCAAGGCATCGCCGAAGCCGATGCGGCACTCAAGGAATTGGAGTTAATGAAACAAGAATAAATAATAACAATGTAAAAAAAGGAAAGATTATGAAATTAAGTAAGTATTTAGTTGGAACATTGGCATGCGCGCTGATGGCGGGGTGTGCGAATGAAGACACTCCTGCTGTGGACAATGGGACACAAGCGCAGGAAGGCAGTTCATACATGGCAGTTAATCTCGTCATGTCTACTGATGCGGCTTCAAGAGCTGCTACTGACGGAGGATTTGAAAATGGAACAGCAGAGGAAGGAGCTGTCAGCATTGCTAATTCTGTTTTCCTGTTTTATGACGCTGCAGGTAATTATCTGACTAAGGGAAATATAGTTACAGATGATGACAGTGATAGCGATGGAGGCAGCGTTGATGGCTTTTTGGATTTAAATAGCGAATCACAAGATGGGAAAAATGAATTAGAAAGCAAATCCAACGCTGTTATTGTTTTAGGACCTACAGCTTCTCAGCCAACACAAGTACTTGCCGTTCTGAATGGAGGTAATTCCGCACTTGCTGGCTTGTCTTTATCAGAAGCCATAGCAAGAACCACCACTTCCGGTCTTGGAACTACAAAGGGAACTTTCTTGATGACGAACGCTACTTATGTAAGCGGTACTGAGATTGTGAATGCTACGACTATCGATCCTGCAGTTAATTTGAAAGAAACTGCGGAAGCAGCAAAAGCAGAGGGTGCATTTGTAAATATCTATGTAGAACGTGTTGCTGCAAAATTAACGGTAAAAGAATCAGTAACTGAGAAAGAGCTTAGCGGTGACGGTTATGTACTTGATAATACTACGGGTGCAACAATGAAAGTGATAATTGATGGTTGGTGTGCAAATGCTACTAATAAATCTTCTTATTACGTTAAGAATTTGGATAATGAATGGTTAACTACTGCTCCATTTACAAATTGGACAGGAACACACCGTACTTTTTGGGCAAAAGATATGAATTATACGGGTACTGGAACTTATCCTTCCGGACCGACTTATAACGGATTGGAATACAAAACGTGGAATGAAACTGCTCCAGCAGTAGGTGCTTTGGAAAGTGGAAAGTATACTTATGTATTCGAAAACACGATAAACAATACAGAAGCAGAAGTAGAAGGTGGTGATAACACCAATGTAACAACCGTATTGGTTGCAGCCCATATTGTATATAAAAAAGCGGGTGAATCTGATTATTCTAAGCCAGCCGATATTTTCAAGCAAAATGGAGTCTATTACACTGAACAGGGCTTAACAAACGTAATCGTAGCTACCAGTGATTATTATTGGTATTACACGAAAGATGAAACAGAAACATGGACACCATTAAAAGCCAATGATGTTACATTCTCTTTCAGCAATCTGTCTACGGAACCCAATCCGGGAGTAGTAACTGTTGATGTGAAAGCTATTACTAAACCGACAATAGAAGGAGTAACAAATATTGTTTTAGTGAAAGGAGAAGGAACAAAAACCGAGACTACCATCGAAAATGCCATAACAGCATTAGAAGGAAGCACTTATACCCAAAACCTTATGGGATACAAAGAGGGTAAATGCTACTATCAGATTCCTATAGAGCATTTGAGCAGTACAGCAGGTGCTGAATTCTATGGAGTAGTACGCAATCACTCGTATGTATTGACTATTAGTGATATTACAGGCATAGGCGGTGCTATTTATGACCCAGATAAGGAACTCCCCTTAATTCCGGGCAAAGATAAGAATTATTATATGGCAGCTAAACTGAACGTTCTCGCTTGGAAAGTAGTAGAACAAAGCGCAGTACTTAATTAAATTTTACTTTAACACCTTGCTAATCTTCTCTGATAAAGGAAGCTTGTCTTTAAGCCTCCCCTACAGGGAAGGTTAGTAGGGACTTTTAAACCAAACCCACTATGCAAACAACCCTTACCGCTATCCTGAAACGAATGGGCGCAGGAATCCTTCCGGCACTCCTGCTTGCCTCGTGCAGCATCATGGACTACGAAGGCGACTGCTCGGTGAACTACCGCGCACGCTTCCGCTACGACATGCACCTGCACTACTCCGACGCCTTTGCACACGAAGTGCAGTCGGTGGCGCTCTATGCCTTCGACCGGGACGGTAAGTTTGTACAGCAATTCACCGAAAGCGGGGAAGCCTTGCAGCAGGAAGGCTACTCCCTGCCTTTCGAGTTGCCCGCCGGAACTTACCAATTCGTCGCCTGGTGCGGGCTGGAGAACGAACTGCAGTCGCACGACGTGCCAAGCCTTACGCCCGGCGTGTCTACCGTAGAAGAACTGACCTGCACCATCCGCCGGGATTATGACGAAAGGGAACGGGCTACCGTAGAAGAGATAGCGCCGGTATTCCATGCGTTCGTGCCCCACTGTACCCTGACCGACGAGCCGGGCACACACTACGTGGATATTCCTCTCACCAAAGACACCAAGACGGTACGCATCGTCTTGCAGCACCTTTCGGGCGAGCCGATAGACGTAAACCGGTTCAGTTTCCAGATAACCGACGAAAACGGCCTGATGGCTCACGACAATTCCCTGCTCAATGACGAACTGCTCCACTACCAACCCTATTACACCGCTTCGGGCACAGCCGACATGAATCCCGACGGTTCGCGTGCCACAACCGCCGTGTCTACAGCATTGGCGGAACTCACCGTAGGCAGGCTGGTGAAAGAGAAAGACACCCGCACCATCCTGAGCGTGTACAACGACAAAGGCGAAACGGTGCTCTCCATCCCCCTGATAGACTACGCCCTGCTGATAAAAGGCTACTACAATCAAGCCCTAAGCGACCAAGAGTACCTCGACCGCCAAGACGAATACAACCTGACGTTCTTCCTCGACGAGGATAACCATTGGATAAGTTCGAGCATCATCATCAACTCCTGGCGCGTGGTGCTCAGCGAAACAGAACTTTGAGAATAAAGAAACATGAAGAGAAAAGTTGCTGACATAAAAGGTTTCAGCTTATGGCTGATAGGGGCAATTGCCGTGTTGTGCAGTTGCCGCGACGATTCACGCCTCGTCCCTTCGTCTGAAACGGAAGGAACGAGAAGGAACCTTGTCATCAACTTGACCGTACAGCAACCCGGCATTCCATCGCCAGCATCACGCAGTCCGTTTACACCCGATGATACAGAAGAAAAGGGTGAATATGCATTAGGCTTCACCCAAGCAGAAAGCCGGATTAATACACTTACCCTGATTATGATGGAGGCAGATGGCGAAAATGAATTGTTCGAGACCTGGCAAACCGTTAAAGTAGATAATCCTAACGCTGGTGTATACGACATCAGCTTTACCTTGTCAGGCATAACCGGCACCAAACGTTTTTATGTGATTGCCAACGCAGAACAAAAACACATCAATGCCTTTTGGGCAAAAGACCGGATATTCGATGCCGGAGAAGGCGCCAGCGGACACAACATAGTAGGCAGCCTGATGACAGTAGACCATGATACAAACGGAGAAGGAGCAGGCAGCGACATCGTAATGGCAGGTATCGTAACGACAAACAATGGCGACAGAGACATCGTCATTCCGGCAGGAAGCGGAGATACAGAGACGGATGAAAAGATAGAACTGACAATAGATGATCATCCCATCGATTTGGTACGTACCGTGGCAAAAGTGCTGCTGACGTGCGAACCTAAATCGGATACGGAAACAGAATATGTAAACGTCATCGATGCAAAAGACAAAGACACACATCCTGACGGAAACGGAGCAAACACCGGCTGGATCCGGTTTGAGGATGTCAACTACATGCTGAACGTGCTCAACCGCAAAACCTACTTGGATTACCGGACAGACTCTCAAGATGACAATTACCTAAAAGACCCGAACTACGCGATAAGCGGATTAATCGGAAAAAGGAAAAGCGAAAATGAAGTTACGTATGGAATAAAAGACTTGGAGGCTTACCAGCAAGAATTCCTCTACTATAACACCCAGGAAATGGTAGAAATGCTGAACACAAATGTACCCGAATATAAAAAGCCGGAACCTTGTATGGTCAAGACAGCTATCCCATACGACGAGAACAGAATCGGTGCAGCAAACAAAGAAAACGCAAACCACTATACCGAAGGGCTTTATTGTCCGGAAAATACGGTAAACAATGACATGGGCATTGAGGATGACGCCGATTTCCAATCCGTCATCCGCTACGTGACGACCCGCGTGATGGTAGGCGCGAAATATACGCCGAAAATCATTTGGAATGGCGGTGAAAAAGCTGAAACTGCAACAACAGAAGCACAGGCACAAGAAATATTGAAGAAAGTAACAGACGAGGATAATCCGTTAGAACCGGTAACCTATCTGGCAGGCACATTCTGGAGGGACGATGAAGGGAACTATTATTCGTTAGCCGGAATGAAAAAGAAGCTGAAAGAAGACCCCGATACGGAGTTCAGCCGGTACGATGGCGGCTGGGGCTATTATTACACCTACATAGACGAAGACGCCAAGAACGGAGTGATAAGCATGGATAAGAAACGCTGGGGCATCAAGCGCAACCACTACTATATCATAAAGGTAGAAAAAATCATCGCTCCCGGCTCAGCCTTCCCGGGCAACGAAACCATGCGCATCCATTCGGAACTGATAGACTGGGTGGACAAAGGAGGCTCGGAAACAGAAGTAAAAGTACCACAAAAAGGAGAGGAGGCACCGCAACCATGAAGATAATGAACCGGAACGCATGGATAGGCGCTGTAAGCGTACTTGCCGTAACGGCATGCACGCAAGAAGAGATGGCGGACGGAACGATGCCGTCCGCTCAGGAAATGCGCATCTATGCCGAAACAGCCGCACGGACGGAAGAGGACGAAACCGCTACCGGAAGCAGTGCCGACGATGCCGTTTTCCTCTTTTGGGACTTCGGAGACGTGTTAAGCGGGACAACGAATCCCAATCCGTTGCACGTAAAAGAGCCTGAACATACCATTAATACATACAAGCGGCCCAATTCCCCATACAATACCGGCGAACGTTATCCCGACGGCAACCGGCGTGTGATGGCAACGGGGTATGCACCTTCTACGCTGACTCCTGCCAAGCGAGAGGATGAGACAACAGATTATGAGACACTGACCATTCCTGAGAGCGGTTTGTGTAAGACGGACGTATTGACCTCGGTAGAACCTATCGTGGCATCGGCAGCCTTGCCTTTCGACCGGGAAGGCGGAGAAACGCTGCAATTCATGCACGCACAGTCGAAAGTTATCTTTCAAGGGAAACGGGCGGAAAACATGGGAAAGTTTATCAAAAACGTGCGGATAGAGTTGGCTTCTTCATTGGTAGCCACCCAAGTGGTATGGGACAGGGAGAAAAGCCTGTATGTGCCCCAAGCAAAAAAGCCAAAAGCTTATACTGTTGCCCAACAAGGTGATGACCAATTGTCAAAAGAAGAAGCTGTGGAGATCGGTGAAGCATATATCGTGCCTGAACAAACGACATTATCCGTGACCATTACCGTAGAAAAATCTGAAGACGTAGAATTTACAAAATTCGAGGAGATTACTTTCCCTGCTACACTTTCTTTTGACATTCAACGCAACGAAGCAGACGATTGGGACAAAGGCAAAGACGCAAACAAGCTCTATGCCAACGAAGCCTATACCTTCACGATTGTATTTAGCGAAGAAGGCATTGAGTTGGTAGGCAACAAATGTCCGTGGGAAAACGGAGGCTATCTGATTGTCCCTATCTATCCGTTAGGGACAAACGGCTCGGAAACATCCAATTAGACTAAAAGCATAACGATATATGAAACGGAATCATTTAACATACCGGCTGATATGGCTCATTGCCGCCGTAAGCATAACGGCATGTACCTCCGACGAATTAGCGGCACCGGCAGGTACGGACGACGCGCAAGCCATTGAACTGACTGGAACAAAGTCGCACATCATTACCCGGGCTGGCGACGACGTAGAACCGTTTGAGGTAGGAACCCGATATTGGCTTCATGGAGTAAGCGATGCCGCCTGGACAGAAGCGACCGAAGACGACAATCATACCATTAATTACGGTACGGTTATTTCTTTCAGCGACACCCCAATGAATTTCTATGGAGTGACGTATGGTAATACAACAGATTTACCAGAACAGCCCACAACAGACCTTGCCATTACAGAACGGGTTGCGGAAAATAAATTGCCCGACTTGATGTATTCCAACAACCTGACAGGCCAAACCTTAGAAGCCAACGGCTACCGTCTGCAAATGGACTTCGAGCACGCAATGAGCAGACTGAAATTCATGATTGTAAAGCAAGACGAATCCGAAGACGCCGAAGAAGAAAAGAAATTAGAAGATGTGAAGCTAAAGAAAATCGTGGTGAAGGGTACGCACGGAAGCGGCACGCTGGATATCGTACAGGGTACATGGAGCTATACGGATAATAGTACACCTGAACGCACCTATTATGAGAATACATCCGGCATAGATATCGCCACCACTTCCCAAGCGATATCCACAACAAATGATTTCCTCATTTTCCCCAATGAAGATGAAGGACAAGTCACCATATCCGTAACGCTAAGCGGAATAACGGGCATTAACGGAGATAAAACCGTAGATTACGCACTAAGAAGCATCAACGAAGAAGGAACAGACATGGGCGTTTTCCGCTTTGAGCAAAACCACGAATACACCCTGCTCATCACGGTATTGAAAGACGACGTGCGCACCATCGCCATTGCCCCACAAGTGTACGAATGGATAGACAAGGACGAAGACACGTATTTAGGCCAGCCCGTCACCTTTGCCAACCTAATGTGGATGGACCGCAACCTTGGCGCCAAGAGTGCCGATTGTGAGAACGATTGGGAGAATTGCCGGGGGTATTACTACCAGTATGGAAGAAACATTCCGTATATATTGGATATGGACAAATATGATATTGCCGTAAAAGGTTCATCGGAATATGAATTTCTCTATACTTACAATCAATACGGAGAAAAAGTATATGGAGGACTGCAAGCTAACTCTACAAAAAAAATCACCATGGACGATGGGACAACTGTTAACATACCCGTAAGAGGAACTAATAACATAGCCATTAATCCGGGAGATGACGTTGACATTTACGAATTTATATATGATACTGGCTCTGGAGTTTGGTTGTATAACGAAAATGGGTCACCACATCCTTTCAATAATACTTATTGGATGGAAAGTAGTGAAAACCATCCCTGCCCTAAAGGATGGCGATTGCCGACAGAAGAAGATTTTGCGACATTCCTTCCTGATAAAACATTCAATACGAATCCTTGGTACGAAGGTTTTCATCATCCGGCTCCATATACAGGGGATATATCCAAATACCCGGAAGAAGTTATTTATGGAACAGTCAATGGTGAAAAAGCTTTTTATTTAATCAAACGGCAAGGACGCACTGACTGTTATCGGATTCGAATCTTATTGAAAGCATCCAAAGACGATGCGAACAAACAATATTATGAATTCGCCTATTTTACAGGTGATGAAAAAATGACCTTTGACGGAATTTCCGAAGAGAATCAAGCAGACTTGCTGACAAAATTTGATTGGTCTACACCAAGTGCCATGATGGAAATACCATCTGTAGGATTCATTCATCCCCATAAAGAGTATAAATTAGACGGTGATGGAGTGAATGCCATTTTAAGAACAAGCCAAACCGGCTCCGGTGATGGCACAAATTGGGTCTTCTACCTGAGAAACGACTGGCAATTCGGTTTAATCAATGGCAGCCGTAGAGCCCTTGGCGACCAAATCCGTTGTGTGCGGGATGTAACAGTAAACAAAGATTGAGCGTATGAAACGAACGATAATCATAGGAATGATATCAGTCCTGCTGGCAGCTTGCAGCACCACCGATGAAGAACCTGTTCCCGCACCGGATGGCAAGGTGCGGGTGGAGTTCCAGTTGCCGGGCACGTATGGAGTCAATGTATCGAATGCGCAATCAAGAGCAGATAATCTGCCTGAGGCAGGAGAAGATTGGCATGAACTGCCTGAAACAAATGCAACCTTATTACCGGTAGGCAGCACCCTATGGCTGAGCTATGCCAAACAAAATGAAGACGGCATCACATACAGCAAGCCGGACTTGCAAGGCTATGTGGTAGGCACCAACGCCAGCGGCTATAACACCCTCTATCCTTGCACCACCACGGAAGGGGCAGACGGCAAGCTGACCCTGAATCCCGAAGCAATTGGCGCGCCGTTGTATCTGGAAACAGGAACGTATAAGTTCAAGATGATTTCGCCCGCCTACCCCATCGACAAAGAACTGAAAATGCAGGTAGACAACGGCATGTACCTCTATTCCACGGACGGACGGTATGAAGAAACCAGTTCACGAGCAGAAGAGATTATAGTCAATGCCACCGGCGTGCAATACATCAAGCTGAACCCCATCATCAGCCAGGTGGCACGCTTCACCTTCACCATCCAAAAAGGCGAAGGCGTCAACCGGCTGGAACCATTAGCGGCAGGCATTGAAATTAGCGGATTGCAGAACCCAGTTATGCACGACGAGCAACTGACCTATAACTGGAGTTCGGAAAACATAGCAGACACCTTAGTGATGCGCATAGGCGACAAACGTTCGTGGGTGACATTGCCGGGCGAAGAACTGCAAACGGACGAAGACGGAACCATCACCGGCGACATCGGCGTATTGCCCACCTTGACCATGAGCACGCCTATCGCCATCCTCATCAACATGGCAATCAACGGCGTGCCCACGCAATACATGACCTTGCTCAACGAACAGATGCTGCTGCATGCCCGTTCGTATAACCTGAAATGGGAAGTGAGCGTGAAAGAGGGACAAATCAGTGTCGTCACCTGGCAAAACCAATCGTGGGTAACGGACTTGGTAAATGAAGAATGAAGAATGAAAAATGAAGAATAACGGACTTATGAAACAGTGGCATATCATCGGATTAATCGGATGCTTGTTGTTGGCTGGATGCAGACAAGATAACCTTTGCACGATGGAAGAAGGGAAAGAAGTGAACGTTTCGCTTTCATTGGGCATGCTTCCGCCGGAAGGGACAGGTACACGGGCTACAGCTCCGCACATACCCGAAGTGGAGAACCTGATACACGACATCTGGGTCATCCAGTTCGATGCCAGCGGAATCCGTATCAGACAAGATTATTATGACCGGGACGGGGCTTCGGGACTTTATGTGGAGAACTTTACCGCCACCTTGGTTTCCGCATCGAACAGTACGGTTTGCCTGGTAGTCAATACAAACGACCCGAATTTGGCAGATGAACAATTCTGGCCCAATAACCTGCCGGCTTTCCAACAAAAGCTGATGGATATTCATGCCAGCAACGACCTGTCGGAACGCGACCGGATGCCTATGTGCGGATATTGGGTAGGGAATGTAACCGAAGGGCAAACCCTTTCCGTGATGCTTTGCCGCATGATGACCCGCATCAACTTAGTGGTAAACAATGAAACGGAAGAAGAATTGACCGACTTGACAGTAACGCTAAGCAACGTACCGACACAAGCATACGTTTATCCCAGCATCAACCAAGCGGCATTGCCAAATGATGCTTACCTTACGGAATCATTCAATGACACATTCACAGGCGAAATAGCCGCAGGCGCCTCCCAACAGTTCTATTATTACATGGCTCCGAACATTTGCACCGATGAGGCAATGGCCACGAAAGCCACCGTCACATCCGGCGGCAAGACATGGAGCGTAACGTTGGGAACAGATTCGCCGGATACGGCTGACCGCGACTATGCGTTGTACGCCAACAACTACTATACGTTTACACTGAACTTAAAATAAATCTCTATCGCGGGGAAGCGTCCCCGTACATTTTTACTTAAATTAGTAATCCAAGAGCCGGTCCGCAGGGATGCGCGCCGGCTCTGCCTTTTCTGCGTAAGGCTTCCGCTCAGTGCCCTCGTTGCTGTTAGCATAAATTGACGGCTATACGCTTGCGGATATTCGTAAGAATCCTTACCTTTGCCTTAGCGTCAAGTCAAAGTTCTAATTCTTAAATTATTCCCTTATGAGCGAATTGCAAGACAGATATATCCGTTTTGACTGGGCAATCAAGCGTTTGCTTCGTCAGAAAGCCAATTTCGATGTGTTGGAAGGCTTCCTTACCGTCTTCATCGGCGAGCCTATCCAGATTATCGAAATCTTGGAGAGTGAAGGGAACCAAGAGGCGGCTGACGACAAATTCAACCGCGTGGATATCAAGGCGAAAAACAGTAAGGGCGAAATCATCATCGTCGAGGTTCAGAACACGCGCGAACTTTACTACTTAGAGCGCATTCTTTACGGAGTAGCGAAAGCCATTACCGAACACATCTCGTTAGGCCAGTCTTATAGCGAAGTGAAGAAAGTGTATTCCATTAGCATCCTTTATTTCGACATCGGCAAGGGTACTGATTACCTTTACCACGGCCAGACCCGTTTCATCGGCGTTCATACGCACGATGAGCTTCTGGTGAACATGAAGGAGCGCGATGTTATTGTCGCTCGTACACCTGCCACTGTCTTTCCTGAGTATATCCTGATTCGTGTCAACGAGTTCAACAGCGTAGCCGTCACCCCGTTGGAAGAGTGGATGCGTTACCTGAAGGAAGGTGTCATCAACAAAGACACTACCGCACCGGGCTTGAGCCAGGCACGTGAGAAGCTCCGTTACTATTCGATGACTCCCCAAGAGCGCAGAATCTACGATGAGCACCTGAACGCCGTCATGATTCAGAACGATGTGTTGAGTTCAGCGAAATTAGAAGGTCTTCAGGAAGGCAAACAGATAGGCATTCAGATGGGAATTGCGGAAGGCAAGCAACTCGGCATTGAAGAAGGAAAGCAGCATGAACGTCTGAAAAATGCTGCCAACATGAAAAAACTCGGCATTGCGCCCGAACTAATAGCCCAAGCTACAGGGTTGACTTTGAAAGAGATAGAGAAGCTTTGATTGGTAGTAGGGCAAACCATAGGAAAGCTTCTCATGTCTCTGTGCTCATTTTTCGATTACCCAATCGGTCAACGTATGCCGCTCGCTATCGAAGTTGATGCCCACCTTCACTATCGGAAGCCCGCAAAGGGCAAAACGTTCGGGATATTGCTTCAAGTCGATTTGACGCATCGCCGCATCGGCATCCTTATCGAGCTTCACCTCTATTATATATAAGGTGTTGTGCGTGCGCATCACCACGTCTACCCTGCCCTGCGGCGTACGCACTTCTACATCCGCAAAGCTGCCCAATAACGTGAATATCAGGTAAAGCATCTGCTGGTAGTGACCCTCGTAACGGGTGTTCTCGCAATAAGGCACGGTGGAAAGCACCGTCTGCATCAGGCGCAAAGC
>CASFRN010000053.1 GCA_949296855.1 uncultured Bacteroides sp.
CGATTAAGGCTCTGCCCTAATAACCCGAAGTGAAACTCAAAATACAGACAAGCCTATGGCACAGAAGACATCCATCAACATCTAGCCGTGCAACATCGGCAGCAGCGAAGCGCACAACAGGCGGACAGCGGAATACCTCGCCAATATCCGCAGTGAGAAGTTCTACATCCGTACCGACCTCATGGCAGGAAACAAGACATGGGTATCACCTGATTTCGGCGAAGCCACGCTCACCGACCGCTACAATCAGATAGCCGCAATGGTCAAGGAAAAGACAGGTCGGGCGATGCAGACCAAAGACCGGGAACGGGTGAACAAGAAGACTGGCAAGGTGACCATCGTCCGTGGCAGCACTCCGCTTAAGGAGGGTGTGGTTGTCATCAAGGACGACACCACAATGGAGCAGCTGCGGCACTTCTGTGAGGTGTGTAAGCAGCGTTGGGGAATCACAGCTTTACAAATCTTCATCCACCGTGACGAGGGACATTACGGAATACCCGGCGACAATGCTACATGGAAGCCCAACCTCCATGCTCACATCGTATGGGACTGGATGAACCACGATACGGGAAAGTCCTGCAAACTGGACGAGAAAGCCATGAGTGAGATGCAGACAGTTTTGGCTGAGTGTCTTGATATGGAAAGGGGCACCTCAAAGGAGGTGACGGGAAAGGAACATCTGGAGCGCACGGACTTTATCATAGCCAAGCAGAAGCAGGAAGCTGAACTGGCGAAAGCCGCAAGGCAAACCGCCATCGCCGCCAAGGAGGAAGCCGAAGCGGAACTTTTATTCGTAGAGGGCGAGAACAAGGCGAAAGAGCAATACCGCCATTCCCTCGACAGCGAGATTGCCGAAAAGGAGAAACAGTTAAAAGACGAGCGAAAGGCGAAAGTGGACAGCATACTAGATAGCGTCGGCAGTCTTGTCGGGGTCGGCAAGTCCGCAGCGGTCGAAAAAGAAAACGCCAAACTGAAAGCCGAGAACGAGCGCATGAAGAAAGCCTTTGCTGAAGCCGTAAAGGACAAGGCGGAGGAACGGACAAGGGCATTGACCGCAGAGAAGCAAAAAGCCGAAGCGGAGCGTGACAGGGCTTTGGTACAGAGCCGTTCACTTGCCATTGAAAGGGACAAGGCGGTACGGCAGCTTCAGGAACAAAAGGACAGCGAGCGGCAGCGCATCAGCCAAGCGGTGAGCCAAGCCACGGCAGAGAAAGACAAGACCATCCAACTGTTGCAAAGTACGCTGAAAACGAACAGAGAGATTTTGGACATTATTGCTGATATGCTTTATGCTGCCAGCGAGGTTTTCAAACGTGCCATTGATGCGATTATCCATTACGGCACGGAAAAATACAAATCCATATTCGGCAATGATGAAGCCGCAGACATCAAGAGCGTAATGCAGGATTACGGCAAGTCTATGAAGCAGCAACAAGCAATTGGCTCTTGGCTATGTGACTATGCGGAAAGCAGACACCCCTTTGATGAAATCAAACATCAACAGACCCGAAAAGAGATTGCCGATGTCGCTAATGGGGCATATGATTGGAAATTTGAATGCACGAGAGGAGGAATTAGTCTATAAGTTCAGATAACATCAGTCCGAACTGTACCGCAAGGAAACGGAACACGCTCAGGAGACAACAGGCTTAAAAACCGGATTATATGGCAAAACTATATTATCGGCAGTCTCAGTTTCCTGTTGCTCAAAATAAGCGATATTTTCCGCAAGTCGGTAAACAGCATCATCCGCTTTGCAAGGGATTATTACAAACGACGTTTTAATACCGAGCAGGTTTCAGACATCAAGAGTGTCCTTCACCTCTTTAATAATGACTGGTAATCACACCGTGCAACCGGAAATTTCCTGCCTTTCTCAGCCAAGCAAAAAGGAAACTTGGATAGCCATGAACAAATCAAAGCCAAACGAGAGATTGGTAACGTGGTGGAGGGACATTACGACCATCTTCGGCAGCAAGGCTTTTCGATGAAAAGACAAAAAATATCAGCAGATTTGCACATACCGAATCTGCTGATATTTACACAGTTCATATAATGACATACTTTTTACTTATCTTTTGTATATTCTATTCTTTTCTAAAAATGCAATAGCCTCTTCATCCCCACTTTGTGCTGCTTCTAAATATAATCTACTTGCTTCGTCAATGTTTTTATCAGTCCCAAGTCCCCATAAATAACAATCTGCTAAATATTTTTTTGCCCTTACATCCCCTTCACTAACAGCTTTCTTATATAAATCATAAGCTCTTTTTTCGTTTTTATTAACGCCTATTCCACGCATATAACTTACGCCTAAACAGCATGATGATTCCCCATCTCCTAAATCGGAAGCTTTCTTAAACCATTTATTAGCTTCAGATGCGTCTTTATTTACACAAATTCCATTTAGATAAAGATTTGCTAAAGTCCTAATCGATTCGACATAATTATTTCCCGCAGCTTTTTTCAACCAATAAAGGCCATCTATGATATTTTTTTCTACTCCATCTCCTTCTAAAAATATTAGGGCTAAAATATGTTGTGCCTTTGAATAATTTTGATTTGCAGATTTAGTTAACCAATGTATTGCTCTTTGCATATTAATAGGCAGTCCATCTCCTTTAATACAAGCTATACCGAAATTATATTGTCCTATTTTATCTCCCTCTAGTGCTTTCGTTAAATGCGTCTGAGCAGGTTCATCAATAGTTGTAAGACCCATCTCTACTTCTATAACATTTTGTTCGTCTTTTTTAAAAAATAATCGACCAATTACTTCTCTTATACCCATAATTTACTTTACACGCTATTTTTTTGTACTTATTATAACTGAATTAATTCATAACAAAAGAACCATATACACTATGTGACGCAAAAATATAAAGAAAACTAATACGCTCATAATTTATCCATTGCAAAACATGATTTTATTTAACTACAAGAAAAGTAAAATAGAACTTAATTTCAATACTTATGTTTAAGAAAAGGGACACTTCAATAGGTATTGTAATTTTTATAATGTAACCCTTTTGTGCTTCGTTTGTTATTTCCATACCCTAAACATCTTATCTCCAATATTCTGTGACACATATTGCATTGGCAACTTTGCATAGATTTCAGTTGTCTTTATGGATGTATGCCCCATCATAATTTGCAGAACTTCTTTGGTTGGGATATGCCCTGCCCGAGAGCCACCGTACAGGCGAATGTATGCCGGGCAGCAGTGTGGTTAAAGGAAAAAAACAGCCGAGAGCCAAACCTATACCTTTGAGAAATTGGTTGTACTTCTGATTGGAGGTTATCTCCATCTTATAATTATTACGTTCCAATATCTTCCGTATGATGAGCAGAATAGCAGAATGGATGTAACAAATTCATTCCCGGTCTTTATGCGATGTCCGTCAATATAGTCCTTGCCGTCAATGACAACAACGTGCTGGTTGTAATCAAACGATTTTGCATCGCTGTATGCCATACCTATGAACGTTTGAAAAAGGAAGAAAGTACAGATGCCTGTTCGTTACGGTATCTATACTTTTTTCCCGTATATGGATTAACTTTTTCAGTTAAGCTTCGGCGAGATAAGGGCGGTCGCTTTTTTCGCCACGCTTATCTTGAAAACATTCGTAAGGATTTGCTTTGATAAGCTCAAGTCGGCAAGCTTCAGACACATACGACTTAAACTGCTTGTGGTAGTTGTGGATGGCAGCTTGGCTCCTGATGATTGGTTCCCTTTTGTCGTATAGGCCTGTTCTTTCTTTATAAAAAGGTCAAACTGATAGATGTGTTGCAGGGTTATATCGTAAAGGTCTTGAACTTGCCGAAACGCTCCGGTGCCTTGTAGGTGGTGAGATGCCCTTTTCGGGTACCTTCACGAAGCGGACGGTTGTTGATACGCTCCCTAAGAAGCTACGTCATAAAGTTTCGGCGGTTGCCACCATCCGCACTCAGATAGGTTTTGAATTGAGCGATGGTTATGTAGTCCTTGTTCACCTGCATGGCGATAAGGATATGCCTGAACTCGGTTACTTTCTTCTGGATTTCCTCGTAGATGACGACGGCACGCGGATGATTCACCACCCTTCCATTCTCCCATTGACCGAGGGTGACACTATACCCTGAATGGAAAAGCGACAGATTCAGATATTTTTTTCTATTAAAAATCCATAAGAATTTTCTGCAATTCTATGGAATTTCAAAAGGTCACCTTTACAAAGTTTCGCTTCAGAAAGGTCACCTGAGGGTCACTGTATAAAAGAAAAAGCACCTACAAATCTTTGTAAGTGCTTGATTTTAAGAGTGGACCAGCCAGGGCTTGAACCTGGGACCTCCAGATTATGAGTCTGTTGCTCTAACCAACTGAGCTACAAGTCCTATTAGAAGTATTCCTTAAAAACTGAGTGCAAAGGTAATGGTTTATAGTGAGACTTGCAATAGTTAAGCACATTTTTTCAAAAAAAAAACTAATCTTTATTCGTGCTTACAATATATATTGTATTTTTGTGGCACTAAAATTAACTAATAAACAGGCATTATGTCACAAAAAGCAAATGAACCCCACTTGACCGGACTTACCGATCAGGAAGTTCTCTCCAGCCGTGAGAAATACGGAGTCAACCTGCTTACTCCCCCTAAGCGGCCTTCCATGTGGAAACTTTATTTAGAAAAATTTCAGGACCCTGTTATCCGGGTATTGCTGGTAGCGGCGGTATTTTCGTTAATCATTTCCATTATTGAGAATGAATATGCCGAAACCATTGGTATTTTCTTCGCTATCTTCTTGGCTACGGGCATCGGATTCTATTTCGAATATGACGCGAACAAGAAGTTCGACCTTCTGAATGCGGTGGGCGAAGAAACTCCGGTTACTGTTATCCGGAACGGGAAAGTGCACGAGATTCCCCGCAAAGATGTCGTGGTAGGCGATATTGTCATTCTGAATACAGGCGAAGAAGTGCCAGCCGACGGTACCTTGCTGGAAGCCGTATCGTTTCAGGTGAATGAATCGAGCTTGACCGGAGAGTTGATGGTGAACAAAACAACGGTGGAAGCCGACTTTGACGAGGAAGCCACCTATCCTTCGAACAGCGTGATGCGCGGCACGACCATTACCGACGGTCACGGCATGATGCGGGTAGAGCGCGTGGGCGATGCTACCGAAATCGGGAAAGTAGCTCGTCAGGCTACGGAGCAAAGTCAAGAGCAGACACCGCTGAACATCCAGTTGACCAAACTTGCCGACCTTATCGGGAAAGTCGGGTTTACGATTGCTGCCCTTACCTTTATTATATTTACATCAAAAGACTTGTATGCCTATTTGCAGGTGAATACGGTGAGCGACTGGCATCAGTGGCTCGATATCGCCCGCATCGTATTGAAATACTTTATGATGGCGGTTACCTTGATTGTCGTGGCGGTGCCCGAAGGTCTGCCGATGAGTGTCACGCTCAGCTTGGCGTTGAATATGCGCCGGATGCTGAAGACTAACAATCTGGTGCGCAAGATGCACGCTTGCGAAACCATGGGTGCCATTACCGTTATCTGCACGGATAAGACGGGAACGCTGACCCAGAACCTGATGCAGGTATATGACGCTCAACTGGACGAGAAACAAGCCGACTTGATTGCCGAAGGCATTGCAGCCAATTCGACCGCTTTCCTCGAAGAGAAAGCCGAAGGCGAGAAGCCGTCGGGAGTGGGCAATCCGACTGAGGTGGCATTGCTGCTTTGGCTCAACGGCAAAGGGAAAGATTATGAATCGCTGCGTGCGGGCGCCAAGGTGGTGAACCAGTTGACGTTCTCTACCGAACGGAAATACATGGCAACGTTAGTTGATTCGCCTATCCAAGGCAAACGTGTGCTTTACATCAAAGGCGCTCCCGAAATCGTAATGGGCAAGTGCAACCTGACTTCGGAACAGATAGCAAAGAATAACGAACAGCTTTTGGCTTATCAGAACAAGGCGATGCGTACCTTGGGGCTGGCTTATAAGATTGTCCCCGAAGGGGCTTCTACCGATTGCGCCGAACTGGTGAACGAAGGCGGGCTGACCTTCTCAGGCATCTTCGCTATCAGCGACCCGATACGTCCCGATGTGCCCGATGCGGTGAAGAAATGCCAGTCGGCAGGCATCAGCGTGAAGATTGTCACCGGAGACACGCCGGGAACAGCTACCGAGATTGCCCGCCAGATTGGTTTGTGGAAGCCCGAAGACACCGAGCGCAACCGCATTACGGGCGTAGAGTTTGCCGCATTGAGCGACGAAGAAGCCCTCGACCGTGTGCTCGACTTGAAAGTGATGAGCCGTGCACGCCCGATGGACAAGCAACGCCTGGTGCAGCTGTTGCAGCAGAAAGGGGCTGTAGTAGCCGTGACGGGCGACGGAACCAACGATGCGCCCGCCTTGAATCACGCGCAAGTAGGTCTGTCGATGGGTACAGGAACCTCGGTGGCGAAAGAGGCAAGCGACATTACTTTGCTTGATGACTCCTTCCACAGCATTGCCACCGCCGTGATGTGGGGACGCTCTTTGTATAAGAATATCCAACGCTTCATCGTGTTCCAGCTGACTATCAACGTCGTGGCGTTGTTGAGCGTACTGTTAGGCGCGTTCTTCGGCACGTCGTTGCCATTGACCGTGACACAGATGCTTTGGGTGAACCTGATTATGGATACCTTCGCCGCTATGGCATTGGCGTCTATCTCGCCCAGCATGGACGTGATGAACGAAAAGCCGCGCAAGCGCACCGACTTTATCATCACTCCGGCGATGCGTAACAACATCTTCGGAGTCGGTTTGGGATTCTTGGTGATACTGATGGGAATGCTGGCTTGCTTCAAGCACCTGCCGGGCGGACTGTTGCCCAACGGCGAGATGAGCGTGCATTACCTTACGGTCTTCTTCACGGTATTCGTGATGCTCCAGTTCTGGAACCTGTTTAATGCCAGCGTATTCGGCACCAACCATTCCATTTTCAAGGACGCCAGCCATGCCCTCGGCATGTTGAGTGTGGCATTGATTATCTTGGTCGGACAATTCATCATTGTCACCTTCGGAGGCAAAGTGTTCCGCACCGAGCCGCTTCCGCTTATGGAATGGCTTTACATCATCGGCGGCACTTCGTTCGTGTTGTGGATAGGTGAAATCTGGCGCGGAGTCAAACGTTTGGCTAAAAAGTAATCCGATGAAATTCATTACAGAGGAAAGCCGGTTGCCGTTGCTCCCTTGCGTGGCGACTATCGGATGCTTCGACGGCGTACACCGCGGGCACCGCTACCTGATAGAGCAGGTGCGCCGTGAAGCCCGGGCACGAGGATTGCATAGCACACTGATTACTTTCCCTGTTCATCCCCGGCAGGTGATGCAAAGCGATTATCGTCCGCAATGGCTCACTTGCCTTCCCCAGAAAAAAGATTTGTTACAGCAAGAGGATGCAGACTATTGCATCCTTTTGCCGTTTACGCGCGAGTTGTCGTTGCTCTCGGCACGGCAGTTCATGGAATTGTTGCATGTCCGCTTCAGCGTACAGGTATTAGTTATCGGCTACGACCACCGTTTCGGGCACAACCGCAGCGAAGGCTTCGCCGATTATTGCCGCTACGGGAAGGAGCTGGGCATCGAAGTGGTTCACGCCCGCGCGTTGGTAGAAGACGACGTTTCCATCAGTTCGTCGCTGATTCGGACGTTGTTGAAGCAGGGCGATGCCGTCCGTGCCAACCGCTACTTAGGCTATCGCTATTACCTGGACGGGAAGGTGGTGAGCGGCTATCAGGTGGGGCGCAAGTTAGGATTCCCTACCGCCAATCTCCAGCCCTCGTGCACGGATAAGTTAGTCCCGAAAGAAGGGGTCTATGCCGTTTATGCCTATGCCGAAGGCAAGCGTTACGCCGGAATGCTGAACATCGGTCATCGCCCTACGGTAGACAACGGCACCGAGCGCAGCATCGAGGTACACATCATCGGTTTCGAGGGCAACTTGTACCAGCATTCCCTCCGTGTAGAGTTCGTGCAATACCTCCGCCCGGAGCAGAAGTTCGAGGGCATCGAAGTCCTGATTGCTCAATTGCAGCGGGACAAGGAAGCAATCGTCCGGCTTCTGAAATAAACTTTGAAACACAGATTTGCGCAGATTATTATTTTATTTTTTATGAATGTCCGCATTCATATTACTTTTTGATAGGCACTTCGTTGTTTTGAGCCAGCCTCTCTTGCGTCACACACCTAATACGATGTTTGCATCGATGCTTAATTTCCGGCTCATTTCACGGGCTACTTTCAGTGTGGGTTCGCATTTCCCGGAGATGTAATCGCTCAGACGTGAAGGGCTGACGCCAATCAATTTCGCCAATGACTTCTGGTTCAACCCCATTTCGTACATACGGAGTTTGAGGATGTCGACAAGCGTAGGTTCTCCCAACGCAAAATGCTCTTCCGAGTAGTCGGCAACGAGGTTGGAAAGCAATTCCAATTCGATGCTATTGGGGTCGTCGAGAGGTGTCTCGTCCGTAACCAGCGGAAGAAGTTCCTCGACTCTTTTTACAGCCCAATCGTATTGGGCTTTTGTTTCTATCTTTGTCATAATTTTAAATTTTAAAAATAGCGATATCCCGAAAGATACCGCTATATGCAATTCTGTGTCTCCGTGTTCTATTTTCTAATTACAGCTCCTTGATGCTGATAGCTACGCCGCCGCTGGGTGCAAGGCGTTGCTTCAGCACGGTTTTGCTTGAGACTTTCTTGGTGGAGATGACGTAATCTTGCGGATTGGTACGCCAGTCTGCTTTCTTGCCGTCGGCATAGATAGTCGCTTCGTATTTCTTGCCTTCGGGCAGGAAGCTGAGGTCGATGACAGCTTCGCGTGCGTTTTCGTCGGTGATGCAGCCGATGTACCACTCGTTCTTGCCTTTTGCCTTGCGGGCTATGGTGATGTAGTCGCCCGGTTCGGCTTCTAAGATGTAAGTATTATCCCAGTCTACCGCCACGTCTTTGATGAACTGGAAAGCGTCGAGGTGCTTCTCGTAGTTCTGATAGAGGTCGGCAGCCATTTGGAGCGGGCTGTACATCGTGACGTAGAGGGCAAGCTGCTTCACTAACGTGGTGCTCAGTTTCGCTTGGTTCGAGCCGTATTGCGAAAGGTCGCCTTCGAAGATGCCCGGCGTATAGTCCATCGGACCTCCCATCAGGCGGGTAAAGGGCAGGATGGTGGTGTGGTCGGGACGGTTTCCTTTGAAGGATTCGAACTCGGTGCCGCGTGCCGACTCTTGCGCAATCCAGTTGGGATAGGTGCGGCATAAGCCTGTGGGGCG
>CASFRN010000054.1 GCA_949296855.1 uncultured Bacteroides sp.
GAGCGGGCGGCGTTCAACCCCGTGGCTTCGCGCGCGGCGCAGGCGGCTACGCTCAAGGCCGAGAAGGCGGGCGAGGCGACCGTCAACCTGGAAGCGGCGAAGCAGAAACCGGCGGCTTCGGAAGGGGCTGGAGCGTGAAAATCCACCGTGGTGAAAACTTAAAGACTGACTTAACTAAACTATTCTGTTATGGACAACAAGAAGAAAAACATTTGGGGGATTATCATCCAGACTTTGATTACGATTCTGACCGCTATCGGGACTTCGCTGGGAGTGACTTCGTGCTTGTAGGAAATTGAACTTTTCAGCAACACACTTTGAGCCTCACAGCAATAACCCTGTGGGGCTTTTGCGCTATATTTGCCTTCGTAAACCCAAATAAGACTTGAGTCATGAAACATTCACTGAAACAACTATGCATGGCTTTGCTGGTCTGCACGTGCGGAGCAGGAAGCCTCACAGCACAAAATCACCCAATTAATTCAAACAGCTTTATGGAAGAGAAATTGACTTTAACACAAGAATGGGACAAGGTGTTCCCGAAAAGCGACAAAGTGAACCACACCAAGGTAACTTTCCACAACCGTTACGGCATCACACTGGCTGCCGACCTTTACATGCCGAAAAACGCAACAGGCAAACTTCCTGCCATAGCCATCTGCGGCCCTTTCGGCGCGGTAAAAGAACAAGCATCGGGACTCTATGCACAGGCATTGGCTGAACGCGGATTCCTGACATTGGCTTTCGACCCTTCATTTACCGGCGAGAGCGGAGGGCAGCCCCGCTACGTGGCTTCGCCCGACATCAATACCGAAGACTTCTGTGCAGCCGTAGACTATCTGTCGGCACGTGAAGATACAGACCCTGAACGCATCGGCATACTGGGTATCTGCGGTTGGGGCGGAATGGCTATCAACGCCGCAGCCATCGACACACGCATCAAAGCGACGGTGGCTTCTACGATGTACAACATGAGCCGCGTTACCGCCAACGGTTATTTCGATGCGGCAGATAACGCCGACGCACGTTACGAGACACGCAAACAACTGAACGCCCAACGTACAGAAGATTACCTCAACGGCAATTATGCACTGGCTGGCGGCGTAGCCGACCCCTTGCCCGAAGACGCTCCGCAATTCGTGAAAGATTATCATGCTTATTACAAGACTTCACGCGGATACCACAAACGTTCGCTTAATTCGAACGGAGGATGGAACAAGACTTCGTCCCTCTCCTTCCTCAACATGCCGATATTGGCGTATGCCGGTGAAATCCGTAGCGCCGTATTGCTCGTCCACGGCGAGAAAGCGCACTCACGCTATTTCAGTGAAGACACGTACAAGATGCTGAAAGGCGACAACAAAGAACTGCTGATTGTCCCCGGAGCAAGCCATACCGACTTGTATGACAACTTCGAAAAAATCCCGTTCGATAAAATTGAGCAGTTCTATCGTATGTATTTGAAATAGAAGGAATCTGAATCTGTCTTATAGTCAAACAAAATTGGTTCGCGAAAAATATCTTAATGCAATGTCATCCTGAGCAAAGCGAAGGATCTCGTGTGCATCCACGTGGACGCATCCGAGATGCTTCACTACGTTCAGCATGACAAATGATTTTCGCAATTCATTTCTGATTGACTATAAAAACGGGGAAGCACTTATCGGAACGGATGGGCGCTTTCCCCGCTGATTCTCCCGTCTATCAAATGGATGGTGCGGTCGGTCTGCGAAGCGAGCGTCTCATCGTGAGTGACGATGACAAAGGTCTGCCCCAACTTCTCACGCAACTCGAAGAACAAACGGTGCAGTTCTTCCTTGTTCTGCGTGTCAAGGCTTCCCGAAGGCTCATCCGCCAATATCACCGAAGGATGATTGATTAATGCACGGGCTACAGCTACCCGTTGCTTCTCTCCTCCCGAAAGCTCCGCCGGCTTATGCGAAGCCCTTTCAGCCAAGCCCAGGAAAGCCAGCATCTCTTCCGCTTCTTTCCGCGCGTTCCGTCCCGAAGTGCCGTTTATCAATGCCGGTATCATCACGTTCTCTAATGCCGTAAACTCGGGCAATAATTGGTGAAACTGGAACACGAACCCGATTTCTTTGTTGCGGAAAGCAGCCAGTTCTTTATCTTTCAGACGGTTAACTTCCACATGATTTAATACAATGCGTCCCGCATCGGGCTTGTCCAGCGTTCCCATAATCTGAAGCAATGTAGTCTTTCCGGCTCCGCTGGGCCCTACGATACTAACAACTTCTCCTTTGTTTATAGTCAAATCGATTCCTTTCAACACTTGAAGCGAACCGAAACTCTTGGTTATTCCTTCTAATTGAATCATGTTTATATTTTATTTTTAATAAATGTCCGCAAAGTACCAACTGTAGGGGCGGGGTCTGCCCGCCCAAATACATCAACTATTGTATCCGTGAGTGCATTCGGGCAGGCAAACCCTGCCCCTACAAGCGTTTGGCAAAATGCGGATATTCATATTATATTTACGATTTTCAATTTACAAAATACGATTGATTTATTATAGTCAATCAGAAATGAATTACGAAAATCATTTGTCATGCTGAACGTAGTGAAGCATCTCGAATGCGCCCACGTGGATGTACACGAGATCCTTCACGTGCGTTCAGGATGACAATACATCAACTATTTTTCGCAAAACCAATTTTGTTTGACTATAAATAGTAAACCGTAAATTGTCTAATAAATTGACCTTATAACTTACGTATCACATATTCCGCCAAATAACATCCGAACACCGCCGGCATATAGCTGATAGTCCCTGTGGTCGATTTCTTATTCTGTTCGTCATTCACCAATACCACCGCATTCGGGTCTGCCTGTTCGGTACTGAACACTACGGGGACTTTCCGCTTCACGCCCATCTTCTGCAAACGTTTCCGTACCGCTTTGCTCAATCCGCAATGATAGGTCTCCCACAGGTCGGCAAAACGGACTTGGGTAATGTCGCTCTTCGCTCCTGCTCCCATGCTACAAACGATTTTAATGCCCCGCCTCAAAGCGTGATATATCAAATAACATTTCGGAGATACCGTATCAATGGCGTCTACTATAAAATCGAACCGATTATTATCCAACAATTCAGGGATAGCCTCATCTTTCAAATACACCGGAAGCACCGCCAGCCGCACATCGGGATTGATATCCCGAAAGCGTTCCGCAAGCACTTCCGCCTTAGGCTTCCCTAATGTGGAATGAAGCGCAGGAAGCTGGCGGTTGATATTGGTGGGCTGCACCGTATCGGCATCCACAATGGTCATCCGCCCCACCCCTGCACGGCACAACATCTCGGCGGCATACGCCCCTACTCCGCCCAAGCCTACCACCAAGACATGGGCATTGCGCAAACGCTCCATTTTTTCTTTTCCCAGCAACAATCCGGTACGTTGCCGCCAATCTATTCTATCTTCGCTCATGAATGTTTCTTAAACCATTTATAAATCCAATTACCCACCTTATCATAATATTGCGTCTCGGCAAACCCGCGCGGGTCGGCAAACGAAAGGCTCTCGTTCGGGTCTCCCCTTTGCTCTGGATAAAGCAACATGATGCTGTTGTTATTAAAATACTTAGACACCTGCATCGGCAATTTCTCGAAAGAGGAATCATACGAAATCGAACCGCGGCGTGCACTCACAATCACTAATAAATGGTCGTAATTGACTTGTCCGGTAAGCAACAACAAATCATCCCAATTATCCAGTTCCGAATAAACCGCCCGTGTGTCTTTGTGTTTCTTCTGGATACAACCTCTGATGTAGCCCAATGTCTGCGGATGGGCGTAGAAATGCAAACGGCATCCTAACTGGCTGCTCATGCGGCACATATAGGCAATCCACTTGGTAAACCCGTGCTCGAACTCCGACTTCGGAGGGACAGCCACGATGATGCGGCGCAAGGTATTTACCGGAATCAAAAACCGGACCACCATCACTTGCAGATAGGTGTTCTTCAACAAGTTCTCGGTCAGATTCCCGAAAAAAGAATCGACAATGCTTGCCTTGTAATGCAATCCGATGATGATGCCTGTAGCCTCGTATTCTTTTGCCGTATGCAAAATGCCGGCTGTAATGTTCAGGTCGAAGCGGCTCACGGTAGTGAGCTTCACATTGGTCGAAGCCGCTATTTGAGCCGCCCGTTCCAAGTTCCGTTTGCTCCGCATTTCCTGCTTTACCGAGTCGTTATTGTCGTTGATGACACTCAATGCAACCAAATTATCGGGAAGTTTCTCGTCACGCAACACCAAGCCCAAGCTCATCAGCCCCTCCAGCGTTTCCGGATTCGCCACCGGAATGAGGAAACGCTCCTTCTCCTGCTCTTTCTCCTCTTCCACATCGGCATCGTGCATGGCAATCCGCTTGGCGGTATGTTCGGTTATGAACGAACTGACGATGCACGTCACCAGTATCAAGAGAATCGTACCGTTCAACACATCTTCATTCAACAAACGTTCGCCCGAAGGCAAGACTATGCCATATCCCACCAATACCGCCGCCAATGTAGCCGCCGCCTGCGCATTGCTCAAACCGAACATCAGTTCACGCTCTAAGGCACGCATCCGGAAAATCTTTTGCGTAAGCCATGAGGCAATCCACTTACCTGCCAAAGCCACGACAATCATCACCATAGCTACCTTTATCGAGTCAATATGGCCGAACAACACATTCAAGTTGATCAACATTCCGACCCCTATCAGGAAATAAGGAATGAACAAAGCGTTGCCCACAAACTCCAAGTGATTCATCAGCGGAGACACGTGAGGTATCAGGCGGTTCAGCAACAACCCCACAAGGAATGCGCCCAAAATGCCTTCCATGCCTATCAGCTCCATCAATCCCCCACCAAGGAAAACCATTGCCAACACGAAGATATACTGCACCACATTGTCGCTATACCGGCGGAAGAACCAACGGGCGATGCGGGGGAAAGTGTACATAATGATGATGCTCAACACCAGGAACTTCAGCACCAGCCATATCCAGAAATAATCCGAAGTCTCTCCCTTATACAAACCGGATATGACCGCCAAGACCAACAAGGTAAGCGTATCGGTCACCGCCGTACCGCCTACCGCAATGCCTACCGCACGATGGCGGTTGATGCCGTAACGGATAACAATCGGATAAGCAATCAAGGTATGCGAAGCATACATACTGGCAAGCAAAACCGAAGTGATTACACCATAATCCAGGATGTTCATATTCGTCCAAAAGCCGATACCCAACGGAATAATGAAAGCCAACAACCCCAATACCGTCGCCTTGACCCGGATGCTCTTGAAATCCTCCATATTCATTTCCAGCCCGGCAAGGAACATGATGTAATAAAGCCCTACCTTGCCAAACAATTCAAAACTGCTATCGCGCGCCAAGATATTAAACCCGTGCTCGCCTATCACTACCCCTGCCAATATCATCCCGATGATATGCGGAATGCGCAGACGTTCCAAAATAATCGGCGCAAAAAGGATAATAACAAGCACAAGAAAGAAAATCCACGTGGGGTCGGTAATAGGAAAATGGATATCAAAGTCTATAAAGTCTGCAAGTTCTTTCATAAATTGGTATCGTCATTGGTTCATTTCACGAACAAAAATAGAAAAAATCTTCCGATTATCCGCATTAATCGAACAGAATGTTTTATTTTTGCGGTCAGATTTGTACAAAGTCATATTGCATGACGCTTTCATAGCACACAGAATACACAGACAAGCACAGATTAACACAAAATCATCTTTAGGTTGCATACGTCTGCATAAAATATAACATTCTGTGTTTATCTGTGTTTTTCTGCGTCATCTGTGTGCTATGAGACATATAAACAAGAAAATATTAACATAAAAAATAGAGTTGAAAATATGAAAGTAGCGATTGTTGGCGCAAGCGGAGCCGTAGGACAAGAGTTCCTGCGCGTGCTCGATGAAAGGAATTTTCCTATCGATGAATTAGTGTTGTTCGGTTCTCACCGGAGTGCCGGACGAAAATATACTTTCCGCGGGAAAGAAATCGAAGTAAAATTATTGCAACACAATGATGATTTCAAAGGAGTGGACATTGCCTTCACTTCCGCGGGAGCCGGAACTTCGAAAGAGTTTGCCGAGACCATCACGAAATATGGCGCGGTGATGATTGACAACTCAAGCGCGTTCCGCATGGATGCAGATATTCCTTTGGTAGTGCCCGAAGTAAATCCGGACGATGCGCTCAACCGCCCGCGTGGCATCATTGCTAACCCCAATTGCACCACCATCCAAATGGTAGTAGCCCTGAAGGCTATCGAAAACCTGACCCATATCAAACGGGTACACGTTTCTACCTACCAAGCAGCCAGCGGAGCGGGTGCAGCCGCTATGGACGAACTTTACGAACAATACCGCCAAGTATTGAACAACGAACCGGTAAAAGTAGAGAAGTTCGCTTACCAGCTTGCCTTCAACCTGATTCCGCAAATCGATGTCTTCACCGACAATGGTTATACGAAAGAAGAAATGAAGATGTATAACGAGACCCGCAAAATCATGCACTCGGATGTAAAGGTCAGCGCGACTTGTGTGCGTGTGCCTGCCCTGCGCTCACACTCGGAAAGCATTTGGATTGAGACCGAACGTCCCGTATCAGTAGAAGAAGCCCGCAAGGCATTTGCCGAAGGCGAAGGACTGGTATTAATGGATAATCCCGAAAAGAAGGAATACCCCATGCCGCTCTTCTTAGCAGGAAAAGACCCGGTTTATGTAGGCCGCATCCGTAAAGACCTAAGCAACGAAAACGGATTGACATTCTGGATTGTAGGCGACCAAATCAAGAAAGGCGCCGCACTGAATGCCGTACAGATTGCTGAATACCTGATAAAGGTAGGCAACATTAAATAAGCCGTTTGCCTCTATATAAAAAACAGAACACATAGACACTAAAACACAGTATTTTCATATATTTTTCTGTGTTTCTGTGCCTATGTGTGTTTTGTTTCATCTTACTGCATCCGCCTCCTTCAGCATTTCCTTTACAGCCGCTTCCAGCTGCTCATCGATGCCTTGCAAGGATTTTTCAGGACTGTTATATACCTTGATGTCAGGTTCTAACTGATGATTCTCCATGTAGTTTCCCCGCATGTCCATGCAGCCCACTTGCGGAATGCCGAACACGATGCTGGGGTCTATCTGACGCTCCCACCATACGGCGGTCATCGTTCCCGGTACAGGCGCACCGATAAGCTTGCCTATCTTCAGTTCCTTATACACCCATGGGAATCCGTGTGCATTGCTGTAATTGTCCTCGCAAATCAATACACACGAAGGCTTCAGCCATTTGTTATACGGGTCGCTCCCGATGTATTGCCCGCGCGGAACAAAACGCTGGTATTCCTTTCCGCTCAAGAGAGTAGCCAAATCATCGTGCAACCAGCCTCCCCCATTATGGCGTGTATCTACTATCACCGCTTCCTTATTCCGGTTCCGGTCGCTCAACAATTCGCTATATACGGTACGGAAACTCGGACTGTCCATGCCTTCCACATGCACGTAAGCGATGCGTCCGCCCGAAAGCTCCTCTACCATTTTCTCGTTGCGTTTCACCCATCGCTTGTAGAGCAATTCTTCCTGGCGCGCTTGCGAGATGGCTTTCACCGATACGTCAAACCGCTTTCCGGTGGCTGGATTATACACGGCAAGCAATACGTTCTTTCCCGCCTTTCCATCCAACATCGGATAATAATCGGTATCTTTCCCTATCGGCTTCCCGTCTATCTTCTCAATAACACATCCTTCTACCACCTCGGTTTTCTTCACATCGAAAGGTCCCTGCTTGATGATTTCCTTTATCTTCAGCCCTTCACCCGCATAAGCATTGTCGAAGAACACGCCTAAGCAAGCCGTAGCCAATGTGCGCGAAGGGGCATAGTAACGGGCACCCGTATGCGAACCGTTCAGTTCGCCTAACATCTCGCTCAAGAGTTCTTGGAAATCATGGTTGTTATTGATGTGGGGCAAGAAGCGGAGATATGCCTCGCGATAGCCTTTCCAATCCGCTCCATGCAGGTCTGCCACGTAGAATTTCTCTTCCACTTGCTTCCACACGTGCTCGAACATATAGCGGCGTTCATCGTATGGGCGGTAATTAAACACGGCTTCAAACTCCACGGGTTTGGTCTCGCTCTTTTCCACGTCTATCTTGCGGATGCCTCCCTTCGTGCAAAGGAAGAGGTGCTTATTCTCTTTATCCGCTTTGAGCGAACCGTAACCGATGTCCTTCAAAAGAATCTTGGTCTTGTCTTCTTTCAAGTCGTGTTCCCAAAGGTCATAACCGCCTTCGAACGAAGCCTGATAATACAACTTATCCCCCTTCCCGGTCAACACCGCATCGCCCAAATGCGAAGAGTTTACCGTAAGCCGGATGATACGGTCGCGGCAATTCTCCAAATCGAACGTAAGCGGTTCCGTTTCCTTCTTGTCTTCTTTCTTTCCTTTCTCTTTTTTCTTATCCTCTTTCTTATCCGGCTCTGACTCATCCTCTTTCTTTTCGTCTTCCACCAGTGCCAATTCTTCCTTGCTCATGCGGAAACGTTCGTAAGCGTCGAGGTCGAAAAACATGATGTAGATATCGCTCTCCGCACCCCAACTTCCGTGGCTCCGGTATCCGGCACGGTCGCTCTCCCATATCATCGCTTTACCGTCCAAGACCCATTTGGCATTGGTATCGGTATAGCCGCTCTCGGTCAGGTTATGGATTTCCCCGTTGCCCGAAGCATTGACCAATGCCACATCGTTGTTGTTCCATCCGCCCGTACCGATGTATCCGCTCAATAGCCAACGGCTATCGGGACTCCATTCGAACCATTGGTCTCCGTCGCTATACGAATATTCATACTTCCCGTCCATGGCGGTGCAAACGGATTTATCATCCAGGTTAAGCACGCGCAGGGTGGTACGCCGTTCGAGGAATGCCACTTTCTTCCCGTCCGGGCTATACTGAGGCTGGAACGAGGTAGCCGTATTATCGGTCAGGCGTTCTTCCTTGATACCGGTGGCGTATGTAAAGAGTTTCTCGTCCTTTACCGTAAGCGAAGCCTGATACACCTGCCACAATCCGTCGCGTTCCGAAGAATATACTAAACTCCTGCCGTCGGGCGAGAAATCCAAGTCACGCTCCTGCTCGGGCGTATCAGTTATCTTACGGGTGGTCTTATAATCGGCGGAGGTGACAAACACATCCCCGTGAAGGATGAAAGCGATTTCTTTCCCGTCGGGCGATACCGCTATTTCCGTAGCACCCGAAGTCTTTATCTGCGGCTCTAAGGCTTGCTCGGTTTGGTCGGTCACGATACGGATAGCTACCTTCCGGGGTTGTTCTCCCTCTTTCAATGTATAAATTTCACCGTTATAGCCATAACAAAGCATCCCGTTACGGGCTGCGGTAAGGAAACGTACCGGATGCTGGGTGTGGCGGGTCAATTGCTTTTCGCCCGTTCCGTCCACCTTCCGCTTATAGACATTGAATGTCCCGTCTTTCTCGCTCAGGTAATAAAACGATGTACCATCCGCGCCCCACACCGGTGTACGGTCTTCTCCGGCAAAATCGGTGAGCTTCGTATAAGTACGCTTTCCGCTTTCCATCCGGCTCATCCATACATCGCGGGTGATGGACGAAGTATGATGCTTGCGCCAAGGGTCTTCATATCCCTTTTTATCGTGATAGAGCAAGGTAGTGCCGTCGCTCGCCACGCTAATGTCTTCCATCGGCAAAGAAGAGTAAAGCACGGGGCGTCCGCCTTCGATACTCACCTGATACACCTGCGGGAATTGGGCACTGGGAAAAGCCATGTCTTTCGCATCGGGCATCAACGAAGCCTCGTACAACACGTGCCCATTATCGCTAAAAGCGATTGGCGTTTCGTTTCCCGAATGGGTGGTAAGCCGTTTCGGAGTCCCTCCGTCCTTACTTACCACATATATGTCGAGGCTTCCCCCGCGGTCGGACGCAAAAGCTATCCGTGTGCCGTCCGGACTCCATACGGGATGCGTATCGTAAGCCGCATTCGTGGTCAGTTGCATGGCTTTCCCTCCTTGCGGGGAAACCGTATAAATATCGCCCTTATAGCAAAAAGCGATGGTGCTTCCGTCGGGCGAGAGGGCACAATAGCGTGTCCATAGCGGGGATTCTTGTGCACCCGCTATCCCTGCCAGTGCCAGCCCCGCAATCATAAGCAATTGTTTTTTCATATTGATTTTTTTACAAACGCAAAGACACAAAAAGCGCAAAAGCTCTGTGTCTCCGTGTCTCTGTGTTCCATTTCTTATTATCTATCCTATCAGCTCCAGCAATTTCTTTTCGGGCGCATCGGGAAACAAACCGTGCAAGTGCGCGTGTATCTTCCGGTACGACTCTTCGGGCGTGCATCCCGCATCCTGCCTTCCGTAAAGCGCTTCGGGCGTAGTATAGCGCGCCACACCCCAGCCGTAAGGCCTGCCATGGCGGTCGATGTTATACTCGAAATCAGAAATGACGATGTGCATCCCCATCATCAGACGGGTCAGTATCGGGTCGAGCGAAACCTTTCCTTCGCCTTGCATCGTGTCCACCAAGTCGGTCTTCCGCCGATGTCCCCGCCCCTTGGCAAAGCCCAACAGGCGGCGCAATTCTTTCACGGTCACGCTCCCTTCTCCCCATACGGTCTGAAGCACCACCTCATCCAACGCCTGTGTATCTTCATCCTTCGCATACCGGCGCGAACGTCGCCAGTTCATCAAGTGGGGCAACCATTCAAGGCTGACATATCCCGCCTTCTTATTATAGAGCTTGCCGTAGGCGCAATGTCCCTCACGGATGACCGGACCTTTCCATTCCCACGGTCCTTCTTCCTCATCCGAGAACCAATACTCCCATGCCGTCCGCTCCTCGATGGAGAAACCGGGAATGCCGCACCGGAAGAACGGCAGGAAGCCCAACTCCAGCACCTGACGTTCCATATCTTCAGCCGAACGTATCATTTATTTACGATTTAGCAATTTACAATTTACGATTAAACCGTTTTAATGCCGCACGGCAAATTGTAAATCGTAAATTGTAAAATTTTAAATGATAATTACTTATGCGTTTCCACAATCTTCGTAGGAGCCAGCTCGGCATTGCGTTTCTCGGTTTGCGCCACCACATTGCGAGCCAAGTCCATAAACGCCTGACCGGTTACCGAATCCTCGTCCAACGCTACGGGCGTACCCTTGTCGCCGTTCTCGCAAATGCTTTGGACGATAGGGATTTGTCCCAACAGAGGCACGTTCAGTTCTTCTGCCAACCGCTTCGTACCTTCCTTGCCGAACAGGTAATACTTGTTCTCCGGAAGCTCGGCGGGCGTGAACCACGACATGTTTTCCACCAATCCAAGGATGGGCACATTCACCTTATCGTTCATATACATATTGATTCCCTTGCGCGCATCAGCCAATGCCACTTCTTGCGGCGTGCTCACGATGACCGCTCCCGTAATAGCCAAAGTCTGCAACAAAGTAAGGTGAATGTCGCTCGTGCCCGGAGGCGTGTCGAGGATGAAATAATCCAACTCGCCCCAGTTGGCATCGCCCACCAATTGCTTCAAGGCATTGCTCGCCATTCCTCCGCGCCAAAGAGTGGCTTGGTCGGGATTGACAAAGAAACCGATAGACAAGAGCTTGATGCCGTATTTCTCTATCGGGACAATCAGGTCGCGCCCCTCGACGGTTTCGGCATACGGACGCGCGTCTTCCACCTGGAACATTTTCGGCACCGAAGGACCGAAGATGTCGGCATCCAGCAAGCCTACTTTATAGCCTAACTTCGAGAGAGCCACCGCCAAATTGGCAGCAATGGTAGACTTACCCACACCGCCTTTGCCCGACGATACGGCTATCACGTTCTTCACCTGCGGAAGCATCTTGCCCGGCTCGGGACGCGCCGCCTGACGGCTCTCGGTGGCAATGCTCACCTCCACGTCTTTCGATACATACGTATGAATAGCGGTCTCAGCCGATTTCACTACCGATTTCATAAACGGGTCGGTCGGTTTCTCAAAGATAAGCGAGAAACTGACCTTCATCCCGTCAATACGCATATTGTCCGCCACCATTTCGGCTTCGACAATATTCTTCCCGTTTCCGGGATAACGCACCGTTGCCAGCGCGTCTAAAATCAATTTCGGATAAAGAGTCATAGTTCTTTTTTTATTTATCATACACCACAGATTACACGGATTTAAACAATTAATAATTAAAAGTGAATAATGAATAACGGAATGCGTTTTCGCTTGTCATTATTAACTATTAATTGTTCATTATTAATTATTTCAATCCGTGTCCTCTGTGGTGAAAAAATCCATATCATTTGCTTGTTTTCAGCCCGCTCCGTTTGCTCCGGTTATAGCTGCGGTAATCGTCCAGTTCGATTTCCACATCCGGCTCTATCAGTTCGCCTTCCTGAGGCAGGCGGAAGCGGATGTACTTGATGCTCAGTCCGCGGTCCAGCCATTGCTGCTCGTAATACGTACGGATGCGCAGGATATCGTCGTCCAAGCCCGAATGATACAAATCATCGGTGATGAACTCCACCGGGAAACGGTTCGCCTCTATCATGCACCGGGTATAAGTGAACATAAAGTTACTGTCCGTCTTCAGGTGCACCAGCCCGCCGGGCACAAGGAACTTGCGGTAACGCTCCATGAAGTAAGTCGAAGTGAGCCGCTTGGTCACCTTCTTCATCTGCGGGTCGGAGAAAGTCAGCCAAATTTCGCTTACCTCTCCCGGAGCGAAGAAACGGTCGATGATTTCGATGTTCGTGCGCAGAAACGCCACGTTCGCCAATCCCTCTTCATGAGCCTGCTTGGCTCCCGTCCACATACGCGCTCCCTTGATGTCCACCCCGATGAAGTTCTTCTCCGGATAGCGGCGTGCCAGCCCCACGGTATATTCACCTCTCCCGCACCCCAATTCCAAAACAATCGGATGGCCGTTCCGGAAGAAATCGCGGTTCCAGTTCCCTTTCATCTCGCAAGGCGCGTCCGCCACCTGCGAGTACGGATATTCGAATACGTGCGGATATTCCGCCATGTCGGCAAATTTCGCTAATTTTCCTTTTCCCATTACTTACAGATTAATCGTAATTCAGGGAGCAAATGTACGGATTTTCGGTGGAAACTGCAAATTGAAGAAAGAACTTGATTAAATAAAGGATTTCCAACTCTGTTACAGATGAATGGACTTCCCGTCCTTTGTAATGAATGCTGTCCTACAAGAGTTGACAATTCCCAACATATTTGCTCAAGGAAACGCACATATATGCATTATCCTATCCAAGCGTTTACTAAGCCCGAAGGATATAACATCCCGTGCGCCCGCAGCCGCCTGTTTTAAAATCCATCGCCATTACACAGGTTTTGAAAATTTAAATAATACGCCCCATGCTTCAATATATCCAAAATATTCACTACCTTTGCAAATCAATAATTTATAACATAAATCCTTATGAGCAACCAACGATATATGCAACGCGGCGTTTCGGCATCGAAAGAAGACGTGCACAACGCTATCAAAAACATCGATAAAGGTATTTTCCCGAAAGCATTCTGCAAAATCATCCCCGACATCTTGGGCGGAGACCCTGAATATTGCAACATCATGCATGCCGACGGCGCCGGCACCAAATCTTCCTTGGCTTACATGTACTGGAAAGAGACGGGCGACCTCTCGGTATGGAAAGGCATCGCTCAAGATGCGCTGATTATGAACATCGATGACTTGCTTTGCGTGGGAGCCGTAGACAATATCTTAGTATCTTCCACCATCGGACGCAACAAATTACTGGTGCCGGGCGAAGTGATTTCAGCCATCATCAACGGTACGGACGAATTGCTTGCCGAATTGCGTGATATGGGTGTAGGCGTATATGCCACCGGAGGCGAGACCGCCGATGTGGGCGACTTGGTGCGCACCATCATCGTGGATAGCACCGTGACCTGCCGCATGAAACGCGCCGACGTGATAGACAATGCCAACATCCGTCCGGGAGACGTCATCGTGGGACTCGCGTCATACGGTCAAGCCACCTACGAAAAAGAATACAACGGCGGTATGGGAAGCAACGGACTGACCTCGGCACGCCACGATGTATTCGCCAAATACCTTGCCGGGAAATATCCCGAAAGCTACGACCATGCCGTACCCGAAGAACTGGTCTATAGCGGGCGTTTGAGCTTGACCGATGCCGTAGAAGGCTCGCCCGTCAATGCCGGAAAGTTAGTGCTCTCCCCCACCCGCACATACGCTCCGGTGGTAAAGAAATTGCTCGACGCACTCCGTCCCGAAATCCACGGCATGGTGCATTGTTCGGGAGGCGCACAGACCAAGGTGCTTCACTTCGTAGGCGATAATTGCCGGGTGATAAAAGACAACCTCTTCCCCGTTCCTCCCCTCTTCCGTACCATCAAGGAACAGAGCGGAACCGACTGGGACGAGATGTACAAGGTATTCAACATGGGCCATCGCTTAGAGGTATATCTCTCGCCCGAACATGCCGAAGAGGTCATCGCCATCTCGAAATCGTTCAACATCGACGCGCAGGTCATCGGACGCATCGAAGAAAGCGACCGTAAAGAGCTGATTATCCGGAGCGAGTTCGGGGAGTTCAAGTATGAATAAACCGATATTATACAAACGCCGTGGCATTATACTCTCGCTTCTATATCTCATCATAGAAACGGGATTGCTTGCCGTATACTATGCGTATGACGAACGGTGCCTATTCATATTCGCCCTGATGCTTACGCCGCTTGCCATCCCCTACATCGCTTCCACCTGCTTCGGGGCATACTACCGAAACACATGGAGTCAGAAACGATGGGCAATAACGGCAATAGCATGGCTGGTTATGACAAGCGGATTGGCATGGGTGTTGAATTAAAAGATAAATGAAGGAAGAATATGGAAGAGCAACAATATAAAATCAAAGAACTACCTTTTGCTTTTGATATAGAGACAAAAGCGGTATTAAAGCAACTGAATCTGTCAAACAAGAAATTGGCAGAACTGAAGGGTGTTGCCTTAACCATACCTAACGAAAATATACTTATTAATACATTGACCCTACAAGAAGCACGGGAAAGTTCTGCCATAGAAAACATAGTTACGACCCAAGATGACTTATATAAAGCCGACTTAGATTTAAAGGACGCCGTTATCAATGCTTCTACCAAGGAGGTTCTTAACTACCGACAAGCTTTGCAACATGGTTTTAATCTGGTACGGCAAAAGAAACTGCTTACTAATAACACCATCAAAGAAATCCAGCAACAATTGGAATGCAATTCAGCTGGATTTCGAGCTTTACCCGGAACTATGTTGAAAAGTTCTGACGGGCGAATCGTTTATACCCCGCCCCAAGACAAAGAGGAAGTAGAACGCTTGATGGCAAATTTGGAATGCTTTATCAACGATGAGAGTTTATCCCCATACGATCCTCTAATCAAAATGGCTATTATACATCATCAATTTGAAAGCATCCATCCTTTTTACGATGGAAATGGACGCACGGGACGTATCATTTGCATTCTTTATTTAGTAATGAATAATTTGTTAGACATACCTATCCTCTACCTAAGCCGATACATTACTCGTAATAAGAATGAATACTACCGGCTTTTGCAAGCCATCAGAAACAATGACAATTTGAAACAATGGGAAGCATGGATTTTGTTCATGTTGAAAGGAGTGGAACAAACAGCAGGAGAAACAATTGAGTTGGTAAAAAACATCTCTGCCCTCATGCAACAATACAAACAAACTTTACGTCCGCTATTCGGTAAACAATATAAGCACGAATTACTGAATAATTTATTCTTTCATCCATATACAAAAATTGAATTTGTAGAGCGTGACATGATGGTACAAAGAAAAACAGCTACCAAATATCTGGAGACAATCGTAGAACAAGGATTATTAGAAAAAGTCAAGATATGGAAAACAAATTATTATATTAATACAGCATTAGTTAATTTGTTTACAAATCAAGAAACTCAACCGATGCCTCCTCAAACAATAGTAGAATCAGTTTTTGAAAAAAAGGCACCATAATTCCATATATCGTGTACCCGAAAACGCCATTTTGGGTACATGATAACTTTCTCATGTACCCAAAAACGCCATTTCGGGTACATGATAACCTAAATAAAATAAAAATAGAACAGATATGTCAGACAACCATACACTCTTAGAAAAGCTCGATGGACTGGTTTCGCGCTTCGAGGAAGTATCGACCCTAATAACCGACCCTTCCGTTATTGCCGACCAGAAACGCTACGTGAAGCTCACCAAGGAATACAAAGAACTGGGCGACCTGATGAAGGCACGCAAGGAATACATGCAATGCCTTGCCGGACTGGAGGAAGCTAAGGAAATGATGAACGAAAACGATCCGGAGATGAAGGAAATGGCTCGTGAAGAAGCCGCCGCGTGTGAAGCACGCATCCCGGAGCTGGAAGAAGAAATCAAGCTCCTGCTCATCCCAGCTGACCCGCAAGATGACCGCAACGCCATCCTCGAAATCCGTGGAGGAACCGGAGGGGATGAAGCCGCTATCTTCGCCGGAGACCTGTTCCGTATGTACTCGAAATATTGCGAGCGCAAAGGCTGGAAGTTGGAAGTTTCGAGCGCGAGCGAAGGCGCATCGGGAGGATTCAAGGAAATCATCTGCTCCGTTACGGGAGAAAAGGTGTACGGGACATTGAAATACGAATCGGGCGTACACCGCGTGCAACGTGTACCCGCCACCGAAACCCAAGGGCGCGTGCATACCTCGGCGGCATCTGTTGCCGTATTGCCCGAAGCCGAACCTTTTGATGTGGAAATCAACGAAGGCGAAATCAAATGGGATACGTTCCGGAGTTCCGGTGCCGGAGGACAGAATGTGAACAAGGTGGAATCGGGCGTACGCCTGCGCTATAATTGGAAGAATCCCAATACGGGCGTAGTCGAGGAAATCCTGATAGAATGTACCGAGACGCGCGACCAGCCGAAGAACAAGGAACGTGCTCTCGCGCGCCTGCGTACCTTTATCTATGATAAGGAACACCAGAAGTACATTGATGATATCGCCTCGAAACGGAAGACGATGGTAAGCACCGGAGACCGGTCGGCAAAAATCCGCACTTACAATTATCCCCAAGGGCGCATCACCGACCACCGCATCAATTATACCATCTACAATCTTGCCGCCTTCATGGACGGAGACATCCAAGATTGCATCGACCACCTGATAGTAGCGGAAAACGCCGAAAGACTAAAAGAAAGCGAATTATAAAAACATACCGACATGAACAAACAAGAACTTTTTGAGAACATCAAGCGCAAACAATCCTTCCTTTGTGTAGGACTGGACACCGACATCAAGAAAATCCCCGAACACCTATTGAAGGAAGAAGACCCGATTTTCGCGTTCAACAAAGCCATCATAGACGCTACAGCCCCCTATTGCATCGCTTATAAACCCAACTTGGCTTTCTATGAAAGCATGGGCGTAAAGGGCTGGATAGCGTTCGAAAAGACCGTGCAGTACATCAAAAAAAACTATTCCGACCAATTCATCATCGCCGACGCCAAGCGCGGAGACATCGGGAACACCTCGGCAATGTACGCACGTACCTTCTTCGAAGAACTCGATATCGACTCGGTGACCGTAGCTCCCTACATGGGCGAGGATAGCGTGACTCCCTTCCTCACCTACGAAGGCAAATGGGTCATCCTCTTGGCATTGACCTCGAACAAAGGCTCGCACGATTTCCAATTAACGGAGGACGAGGACGGAGAACGCCTCTTCGAGAAAGTGCTCCGCAAATCGCAAGCATGGGCAAACGATGAAAACATGATGTATGTAGTAGGCGCCACCCAAGGCCGTATGTTCGAAGACATCCGCCGCATCGTGCCCAACCATTTCCTATTAGTGCCGGGCATCGGCGCGCAAGGAGGCTCATTGGAAGAAGTATGCCGCTATGGAATGACTCCCCAATGCGGGCTTATCGTCAACTCCAGCCGTGCCATCATCTATGCCGACAAGAGCGAAGCCTTCGCCCAAACCGCCAAGAATGAAGCCGAAAAGGTTCAGAAACAAATGGCAGAACAATTGAAAGCCGCCGGCATAATCTAAAATTACACAATACGCAATAAAAACCACACGAAGGCTGCCTCGAAATAAGAACCAATTTCCATTTTGAGACAGCCTCTTTTTCTTTCTAAAAAATGAAAAATCGAACGCTTTTTCAAGGAATCAAGACAGTTTTATACATTGAAAACCTGTTTTTCAATCTTTAAAAAGATAAATAATTGGTTTTTTGTACGGATATATAAAAAAAAAACACGTAATTTGCATAATTGAAACAACAGACATAGAGAATATACTAACAGAAAAGCAAAACAAGGACAAGGTTATGGAGTTTTCAGCCAAACAAATTGCGGAGTATATCCACGGAGAAATAGTAGGGAATGAGAATGCAACCGTACATACATTCGCCAAGATAGAAGAAGGCGTGCCGGGTGCCATTTCTTTTCTTTCAAACCCGAAATATACACATTACATATATACAACCCAATCAACGATTGTACTGGTCAATAAAGATTTCGAACCGGAACAACCGGTAAGTGCAACCTTGATTAAAGTAGACAACGCATACGAAAGCCTGGCTCAACTCCTGACTTTATACGAACAAAGCAAGCCGAAAAAGACGGGCATCGACCCGTTAGCATCCATTGCTCCGACCGCTAAAATCGGAAAAGATGTCTATATCGGTCCCTTTGCCTGCATCGAAGAAGGTGCGGAGATAGGCGATAACGCTTGCATCCACCCGCATGCTACCGTAGGAAGCCATGCCAAAATAGGAAATAACACAACGCTCTATCCCCATGTCACAATTTATCAGGATTGCCGGGTGGGAAACAATTGCATCCTGCATGCCGGATGTGTCATCGGCGCGGACGGATTCGGGTTTGCCCCCTCCGCCGAGGGCTATGACAAGATTCCCCAAATCGGTATCGTCGTTATCGAAGACAATGTGGAAATCGGTGCCAATACGTGCGTAGACCGTGCCACGATGGGTGCCACCATCATCCATAAGGGCGTAAAGCTGGACAACCTGATCCAGATTGCCCACAATGTAGAGATAGGAAGCCACACGGTAATGGCTTCGCAAGGAGGCGTGGCGGGTTCCGCCAAGATAGGCGAATGGTGCGTATTTGCCGGACAAGTAGGTGTAGCCGGACATATCAAAGTGGGCGACCGCGTGACTATCGGAGCCCAATCGGGCATACCGGGCAATACCAAGTCGGGCAGCACCCTGATGGGATATCCCGCCATCGACCCGAAACTTTTTGCGCGTTCAGCTGTTATATACAAGAAGTTGCCCGACATGTACGAAGACATGAGACGCATGCAAAAAGAACTGGAAGAATTAAAGAAACAACTTAATAAATAAAGCCCATGTTGAAACAAAAAACATTAAAAGGCAGTTTTACACTGAACGGTAAGGGTCTCCATACCGGAGTCAAGCTGACCGTGACATTCAATCCTGCCCCCGAACACCACGGATATAAAATCCAACGCATCGACCTGGACGACCAGCCCATCATCGATGCCATAGCGGATAATGTGGTAGACACCACACGTGGTACTGTTTTGGCTAAGAACGGGGTAAAAGTAAGTACCGTAGAGCATGCCATGGCTGCCCTCTATGCAGCCGGTATCGATAATTGCCTGATTCAGGTAAACGGTCCCGAACTTCCGATTTTAGACGGAAGCTCGAAAGCATACGTAGAATGCATCCAGCGGGTAGGCATTGAGGAACAAACCGCTCCGAAAGATTATTACATCATCAAATCGAAAATCGAAGTACGCGATGAAGAAACAGGGTCTTCCATCATCGTCTTGCCGGATGATAAATTCAGCTTAAACGTATTAATCTCTTACGATTCTAAGATTCTGACCAACCAATACGCCACATTGGAGAACATGGAAGACTTTCCTACCGAAATCGCTTCGGCACGCACCTTCGTATTCGTTAGGGAAATCGAACCTCTGCTGAATGCCGGGCTTATCAAGGGAGGAGATTTGGACAATGCTATCGTTATCTACGAAAAGCAGATGACCCAAGAAAACTTCGATAAATTAGCGGATGTCATGGGAGTCCCGCACATGGACGCAAGCCATTTAGGATATATCAATCACATCCCTTTGGTATGGCCCAACGAGCCTGCACGCCATAAGTTGCTCGATATCATCGGCGACCTTGCCCTAATCGGGAAACCTATCAAAGGACGCATCATTGCCACCCGTCCGGGACATACCATCAACAATAAATTCGCACGCCAGTTGCGCAAGGAAATCCGCCTGCACGAGATTCAAGCTCCTATCTATAATTGCAACGAGCCGCCTTTGATGGACGTGAACCGCATCCGCGAGCTCCTTCCGCACCGCTACCCGTTTCAATTGGTTGATAAAGTAATAGCCATCGGAGCCAATCACATTGTAGGGATAAAGAACGTCACATCAAACGAACCGTTCTTCCAAGGACATTTCCCCACAGAACCTGTAATGCCGGGCGTACTGCAAGTAGAGGCAATGGCTCAAGTAGGCGGACTGTTGGTACTGAACTCGTTAGACGAGCCTGAAAGATATTCCACCTATTTCCTCAAAATAGACAACGTAAAATTCCGCCAAAAAGTAGTGCCCGGAGACACATTGGTGTTCCGCGTAGAATTGATGGCACCCATACGCCGCGGGATTTCTACCATGAAAGGATACATATTCGTTGGAGAAAAAATCGTCTGCGAAGCAGAATTTATGGCACAAATCGTAAAAAACAAATAATATGATCAGCCCATTAGCATACATACATCCTGAAGCAATCATCGGAGAGAACGTAGAAATAGGCCCCTTTGTTTACATCGACAAAAATGTAATCATCGGCGACAATAATTTAATCATGCCCAATGCGAATATCCTCTACGGTGCACGCATCGGCAATAACAACCGGATTTTTCCCGGTGCCGTTATCGGGGCTATTCCGCAAGACCTGAAGTTCAGAGGAGAAGAAACCACGGCGGAAATAGGCGATAACAATACTATCCGCGAAAATGTAACCATCAACCGGGGCACTGCAGCCAAAGGAAAAACCGTAGTAGGAAACAACAACCTGCTTATGGAAGGCGTACACGTGGCTCACGATGCGCATGTAGGAAGTGGATGCATCATCGGTAATTCTACGAAAATAGCGGGCGAAGTCATCATCGACGACAATGCCATTGTCAGCGCCAACGTGCTGATGCACCAATTCTGCCGTGTGGGCGGATACGTCATGATACAAGGCGGATGCCGTTTCAGCAAAGACATCCCGCCTTACATCATAGCCGGACGCGAACCGATTGCTTATAGCGGAATCAACATCGTAGGACTGCGCCGGCGCGGATTCTCAAACGAACTGATAGAAAATATCCACAACGCCTATCGCATCATTTACAATAACGGGAAAAATGTAACAGACGCATTGCAACAAGTCAAAGAAGAAGTGACGATAAGCCCTGAAATAGAATACATCGTTTCTTTTATTGAAAAATCGGAAAGAGGCATCATCCGATGAAAAATTTTTTGTACCTTTACCATCAATTCAAGATTAACGAAAAACTATGGTATATAAATTTAGAATCATATCAGATGAAGTGGATGATTTCATAAGAGAAATCAAAATCGATTCGGATGCTTCATTCTACGACTTGCATGAAGCAATCCTGAAATGTACAGGCTATAAGGATGACCAGATGACTTCTTTCTTCATCTGCGACGATGATTGGGAGAAAGAAATCGAAATCACCTTGGAAGACATGGGAGGAGGAAGCTCGGAAGAAGACACTTTCGTAATGAAAGACACCCGCCTGAGCGAACTGCTGGAAGACGAAAAGCAAAAACTGATTTATGTATTCGACCCGTTGACAGAACGCGTATTCTTCATCGAACTGGCTGAAATCATCACCGGAAAAGACCAGCAACACGCTGTTTGCTCACGCAAGGAAGGAAACCCTCCCGAACAGACCGTCGACTTCGACGAACAGATGAAAAAAATGGACTCGTCATTGGATTTGGACGAAAACTTCTACGGCGACCAAGAATACGACATGGATGACTTCGACCCCGACGGCTACGACATGGGAGGCGGAGGCAATCCGTATGACGAAGATAAATACTAAACCAATTGACAATTGACAATTGATAATTGACAATTAATCCTAAGTACAAACATTTCTTAATTGTTAATTACCAACCTAATTGTCAATTGTCAATTGTCAATTATCAATTGTCAATTGTCAATTGTTATGACTCTCATCGTCCTCATCGGCCCTACCGGCGTAGGCAAAACCGAATTAAGCTTATCTATCGCCGAAACCTATCATACATCTATCCTCTCGGCGGACTCCCGCCAACTTTATGCCGACTTGAAAATAGGAACGGCTGCCCCTACTCCCGACCAATTGGCACGGGTTCCCCATTATTTTGTGGGCACATTGCAACTCACCGATTATTATAGCGCAGCCCAATATGAAGCAGATGCGCTCAAGAAACTGGACGAACTTTTCAAGACACACGATGTAGTAGTATTGACCGGAGGCTCGATGATGTATGTCGATGCCGTATGCAAGGGGATTGACGATATTCCCACGGTAGATGCCGAAACACGCCAATTGATGCTGGAACGCTATGAACAAGAAGGGTTGGAACGCCTCTGTGCCGAGCTGAAACTTTTAGACCCGGAATATTATCAGATAGTTGACCTGAAAAATCCCAAACGGGTGATTCATGCACTCGAAATCTGCTACATGACCGGAAAAACCTACACTTCATTCCGTACCCGTACACAAAAACAACGCCCTTTTCATATCCTGAAAATCGGATTGAAACGGGAACGTGAAGAACTATATGCCCGCATCAACCTTCGTGTAGACCAAATGATGGAAGAAGGCTTGTTAGAAGAAGCCCGCAAGGTTTATCCCTACCGGCACCTCAATTCACTGAACACCGTTGGCTATAAAGAACTCTTCAAGTATTTCGATAGAGAATGGGAGCTTCCTTTCGCCATCGAGAAAATCAAGCAAAACTCACGCATCTATTCACGCAAACAGATGACGTGGTTCAAGCGTGACACCGATATCGCGTGGTTCCATCCCGACCAAAAAGAAGAAATCCTGCACTTTATCAGCCAGCACATCGCTGAATAAGTGCCAATTTGACAGAAACTTCTCATCTTCTGCTCATTTGTCAGTTCTCGACTGACAAAATGTTCATTCCCTTCCCGTAAAGCTTTCAGGAACCTCTGCATTTTTTGACTTAGGTCAATAAAACGGGCAAAAACTTCAAATATATGCTATAAAACATGTTTTATAATCAAAAAGGCAGTATCTTTGCAGTGTAATTAAAGAACAACAAGTTCTAGAACTTAACTAAACTATATGTTTTTAAGGTAAAGATTGAAAAGAAAAACATCGAAGGCCAGCCGTGAGGTTCGCCGAAGATTTAAAAGGATAACAAAAATCAGGTATTAAAAGTTAGACTAAAGTTAGATTTAAGTTTTCAGGTATTATTAACTAAACAAGAAAGGATAACATTATGAAAAAGGTAAAAAACATTTTTCACAAGATTGCCAATGCAGATCCGATGATCTGGGGTTATGTAATGCTGAACGACAGACTCAGCAAGTAAAAACAAGCTGAAGCGACAAAAAGCGGAAGCTTTTTTAGAAAAAAGAATCTGATAAATGCCGGAAGGCTTTTGTAAATAATCAAAAAAAGCGATTGCACCTTGTGTACAGTCGCTTTTTTCCGTTTATTTTGCCGCATATATGGTTATACGGATTAGTCCGAAACCTCTGTTCCAACCACATCTTTTAATCAAGCCATATAATAGCCTTTTTTGTAAGATTATTAATCCTACGGCATGAAGATTATTAATCCTACAGCGTGAAGATTATTAATCTTGCCACAAAAGCAGTTTAGCCTCAAAAAAATCCCAAACTATTACAACACGTTTTACAGCCTGTTCCCTGAAAGCTTTCCGTAGGAATTCATTTACATATAGAACAAAACTGATTGCGAAAAATGAAAAGGAACACATAGACACAGAGGCACAGAGCTTTATTTTAGAGATGGCAAAGTTCACCAGTTCTGTGAGCTTTGCCATCTTTATAATAATTTCTCTGCGCCTCTGCATCTCTGCGCCAGCCTTTCCGCATCAAGGAATCAGAAAGGCAGGTCGTCTTTTTCATCTGTAGCGGCAAAGTCCACCGGAGCGGCAGGAGCTGCGCCTACAGGCGGGAACGGAGCTTCGGGAGCCGCCGGTTGAGCAGCACCTACACGGTCTACCTTCCATGCACGGATACTATTAAACCAACGTCCTTGCCACTCGCGCGCGTCAATATCAAATGACACATTCAATTCTTCGCCTACCTGAATATTAAACTGCTGTATTTTATCAGCACCAAACACATCGAAACACATACGGCGCGGATATTGGTCGTGTGTTTCAATCACATATTCCTGCACCGTCCACTCATTTCCATTTCTTGATGTACCGCTCTTCGGTGGAAGAACGGCGATCACTTTTCCTGCTAATTCCATAATCTATATCACATCTATTAAAATTGGGTACGAAAATACGTTTTTCTACAGAAGTAAACTAATTTTTTCGCTTCTTTTTGCGATTTGTACGCAATCTTTTTCGTACCTTTGGCATTGCTTAAAAAAATAAGCCAACCCGACGGGAATCAATTGCATAACAAACATACCATAGCTACTTATTATAACGCAAAAAATAAAAAAAAGATATACGAATATGAAATTTATAGTTTCAAGCACAAGCCTATTCAGCCATTTACAGGCCATCAGCCGCGTTATCAACTCGAAAAACTCATTACCTATTCTAGACTGTTTCCTGATTGAACTGCAAGACGGAACACTCCAAATGACCGCTTCCGACAATGAAACCACCTTATCGACTTCCATCGAAGTCAACGAATTTGACGGAGACGGACGCTTCGCCGTGTCGTCGCGCACGCTGCTGGAAGCTTTGAAAGAGATACCGGAACAACCGCTCTCCTTCCTGATAAATCCTGAAAACCTGGAAATCACCGTACAATACCAGAACGGGAAATACAGCCTGATGGGGCAAAATGCCGACGAATATCCGAAGCCTCAGGATTTAGGCGCCAACGCCGTGCAGCTAACCATCCCTGCCAACGTGCTGACCGACGGAGTGAACCGATGCATCTTTGCCACCGCCGATGACGAACTGCGCCCGGTAATGAACGGAATTTATTTCGATATCACCCCTGAAGACATCACCTTGGTGGCATCAGACGGGCATAAATTGGTGCGCAACAAAACCTACGAAGCACACGGCTCGGAAAAGGCAGCCTTCATTCTTCCCAAGAAACCTGCCAACCTGCTGAAGAATCTTTTGATAAAAGAACAAGGCGATGTACAAATCGGATTTGACGACCGCAACGCCATGTTCACCTTAGAAAACTATCAAATGGTGTGCCGGCTGATAGAAGGACGTTACCCCAACTACAACTCGGTCATCCCGCAAAACAACCCGCATAAAGCCATTATCGACCGCACCGCGCTTATCAGCGCACTGCGCCGCGTATCGGTATTCTCGTCACAGGCCAGCAGCCTCATCAAGCTCAACCTCATGGAGAACCAAATAAACATCTCGGCACAAGACATCGATTTCTCTACTTCAGCTGAAGAAATGTTAATGTGCCAATACGACGGGAAACCGATGAGCATCGGCTTTAAATCATCGTTCTTGATTGATATTCTAAACAACATACCCTCAACCAATGTCATCGTTGAGTTAGCAGACCCTTCACGTGCAGGGGTTATAGTCCCCGAAGAGCAAGGTGAAAACGAAGACTTGCTGATGCTGCTGATGCCGATGATGCTGAACGACTAACCAATTATTAAAAAAATCAAGCTGCATGAAACTGAATCTGAAGAACCCGGTTGTATTTTTCGACTTGGAGACAACCGGAACCAATATCAACAGTGACCGTATCGTAGAAATATGTTATCTGAAAGTGTATCCCAACGGAAACGAGGAAAGCAAGACCATGCGTATCAACCCCGAGATGCATATACCCGAAACCTCTACCGCCATACACGGCATACACGATGAAGACGTAGCAGACTGCCCCACTTTTAAACAGATAGCAAAAGAGTTGGCACGCGCTATTGAAGGCTCCGACATCGCCGGATTCAACTCCAACCGTTTCGATGTGCCGGTATTGGTAGAAGAGTTTTTACGTGCGGGAATCGATATCGACCTGAGCCGACGCAAATTCATCGACGTGCAGGTGATATACCACAAATTAGAACAGCGCACCCTTTCGGCCGCCTACAAATTCTATTGCGGAAAGAACCTGGAAGACGCACATACCGCCGAAGCCGACACACGGGCAACTTACGAAGTGCTGAAAGCCCAACTAGACCGCTATCCGGACGTGTTGCAAAACGATGTAGCTTTCCTCTCGGAATATTCTACATACAGCAAAAACGCAGACTTTGCGGGACGCATCATTTACGATGACAAAGGCGTAGAGGTATTCAATTTCGGCAAATACAAAGGGATGCCCGTAGCGGAGGTGCTGAAAAAAGATACCGGGTATTTCGGCTGGATCATGAACGGCGACTTCACCCTAAACACAAAGAATGTACTGACTAAAATAAAACTTCGCGAAAGCGGACTGGTAAGCAAATAACAAAAAAACAAGGCGATAAGAGGCATCCTAATCAACAACACGAATGAATATGAAAGGCAAGAAAATCGTATTGGGCATAACGGGAAGCATCGCCGCCTACAAGGCGGCGGTACTCACCCGTGCACTGATAAAGAAAGGAGCGGAAGTGCAGATAGTCATCACCCCCGCTGGAAAAGAATTCATCACTCCGATTACGTTATCGGCACTGACAAGCAAGCCGGTAATCAGCGAATTCTTCGCACAAAGAGACGGCACATGGCATAGCCACGTTGACCTCGGACTGTGGGCAGACGCCATGCTTATCGCCCCCGCCACCGCTTCCACCATCGGCAAGATGGCACACGGCATAGCCGACAATATGCTGGTCACGACCTACCTGTCGATGAAAGCGCCCGTATTCATCGCCCCCGCCATGGACTTGGATATGTTCGCTCATCCCGCCACCCAACAGAATCTGGACATCCTACGCTCATACGGAAACCATATCATCGAACCCGCTTCAGGCGAACTGGCAAGCCATTTAGTAGGCAAAGGACGTATGGAAGAACCGGAAAAGATAGTCGAAGCATTAGAAGCCTTCTTCACCCAAGCGCAAGACCTGAAAAGCAAGAAGATACTGATAACAGCAGGACCCACTTATGAGAAAATAGACTCAGTACGCTTCATCGGCAATTATTCTTCAGGAAAAATGGGATACGCCTTGGCCGAAGACTGCGCCCGACGGGGGGCTGACGTAACCTTGATAAGCGGTCCGGTCAACCTCAAGACGCAACACCCTTCCATCCGACGCATTGATGTGGAAAGCGCGGACGAAATGTATCAGGAAGCCGTCAGGATTTATCCTGAAACGGACGTAGGCATCCTGTGTGCCGCCGTAGCCGACTTCACCCCCGAAACCGTCGCGCCTTATAAAATCAAACGGGAAAAAGAAGACTTGACTGTCCGCCTAAAACCTACACAAGACATTGCTTCCGCTTTGGGAAAGATGAAACGTCCCTGCCAACGCTTGGTGGGATTCGCTTTGGAAACCAACAACGAACTGGCACACGCCCAAGAGAAACGGAAACGGAAAAACTTCGACTTCATCGTGCTGAACTCGTTGAACGATAAAGGTGCCGGATTCCGTCATGACACAAACAAAATAACCATTGTAGACGAAACCGGATGTACACCCTATCCGTTGAAAGACAAAAAAGAAGTGGCATCCGACATCATCGACAAACTGGTGTCCATACTGAATAAATGAAAACAAACGTATGCTGCAGTCTATCCACATACAAAATTATGCCCTAATCGATAAGTTAGACATTGACTTCACACCGGGATTCTCGGTTATCACCGGCGAAACCGGCGCGGGAAAATCCATCATTTTAGGAGCCATCGGGTTGTTGCTGGGGCAACGTGCCGATGCGAAAGCCATTAAGAACGGAGCCACCAAAAGCATCGTGGAAGCACAATTCCGCATCGCGTCATACGGATTGGAAGCATTCTTTGCAGAACTCGATTTAGAATACGATCCAGAAGAATGCATCCTGCGCCGTGAAGTGTCCGCCAACGGAAAAAGCCGTGCCTTTATCAACGACACTCCTGCTTCGTTGGCGCAAATGAAAGCCTTGGGAGAAAAACTGATAGACATACACAGCCAACATCAGAACCTGCTCCTGAACAAAGAAGGATTCCAACTGAATGTCCTTGACATACTGGCGCAAGACGAAAAACAGCTTACGACATACAAACAAACCTACCTCCGGTACAAGGAAACATGCCGCAAACTGGACACACTGACAGAACAAGCGGAAAAAAGCCGGCAAGACGAAGACTACCTGCGTTTCCAATTAGAGCAGTTAGAAGGAGCCAACCTGCGACCGGACGAACAGGCCGAATTAGAGCAAGAATCAGAGACACTGAGCCATGCGGAAGAAATCAAGGCAGGACTCTATAAAGCGGAACAACTGATTGACGGGACGGATATGAACGGCACCCTTCAGCTTACTAAAGAATGCATACAGACACTACAAGGCATTTCAAACGTCTATCCATCCGCCTCCGAATGGACAGGACGTCTGCAAAGTTGCTATATCGAACTGAAAGACATCGCCCACGACCTTTCTTCAGCCAAAGAGGAGACCGAGTTCAACCCCGAACGGCTGGACTACGTGAACGAAAGGCTTAACCTGATTTACAACCTGCAGCAAAAACACCGGGCGGATACCATAGAAGAGCTTCTCCTGCTGGCAGACGAATGCCGACAGAAGCTGAACGACATTTCTTCATTCGATGAACGGATAGCCGAACTGCGCGGACAAAAGGAAATCATATATAATAAGGTAATGGAGCAAGCTCAAGACTTGACCCAACTTCGCACAGAAGCGGCACGCCATATTGAAGAGCAGATGAAAACGCTTCTGTATCCATTGGGAATGCCCAACGCGCGTTTTGCCGTAGAACTGGCCTCACGTAAAGAACCGGACATCAACGGAATAGACAACGTGACTTTCCTGTTTTCAGCCAATAAGAACGGAACACTGCAAAACGTGGCATCCGTAGCATCGGGGGGAGAAATAGCACGTGTCATGCTCTCACTCAAGGCAATGATAGCCGGAGCGGTGAAGCTCCCCACCATCATATTCGACGAGATAGATACAGGCGTATCCGGCTCGATAGCCGAAAAAATGGCACTTATCATGCGCGACATGGGACGCCAGAACCGGCAAGTCATCAGCATCACCCACCTGCCTCAAATCGCTGCACGAGGCATTACGCACTACAAAGTGTATAAAAAAGACAACGAGTCGGGCACAAGCAGCTACATCCGCCGGCTTACCCCGGAGGAGCGGGTAGAAGAAATAGCGCACATGCTAAGCGGAAGTACATTGACCGAAGCCGCATTAAATAATGCGCGGGCATTAATCGATATGTAAATTTTAATCAAAACCTAAGAACAGAAACAGTAAGAACCAAATACGTATGATAGAAAAAAACGAAATGATATTCGGCGTCAGAGCGGTCATCGAAGCTATTCAAGCCGGAAAAGAGATTGACAAAATATTGATAAAGAAAGACATCCAAAGCGACTTGGCAAGGGATTTGTTCGCGATACTCAAACAAACCTCTATCCCGGTACAGCGTGTGCCCGTAGAACGCATTGACCGCATCACACGGAAAAACCATCAAGGGGTAGTGGCATTCATCTCTCCCGTCACCTATCAACGCACAGAAGACTTGGTACCTTTTCTCTTCGAACAAGGCAAGAATCCATTGTTTATCATGCTCGACGGAATAACCGATGTACGCAACTTCGGCGCCATCGCCCGCACTTGTGAATGTGCCGGAGTAGATGCCATCATCATCCCTTCGAAAAACAGTGTAAGTGTAAACGCCGACGCTGTCAAGACTTCGGCAGGAGCTTTACTCACCCTTCCGGTATGCCGGGAACACAACCTCACCCAAACGCTCCGCTTCTTAAAGAATAGCGGATTCAAAATCGTAGCAGCTACCGAAAAAGGAGATTATGATTACACCAAAGCCGACTTCTGTTCGCCTACCTGCCTCATCATGGGCGCCGAAGACAAAGGGGTGTCTTACGACAATCTCGCCTTATGCGACGAATGGGTGAAAATCCCGCTTTTCGGCTCCATCGAATCGCTAAACGTTTCGGTAGCGGCAGGCATCCTGATTTACAAAGCCATCGAACAACGCGGATTCTCCGATAAACAAGAATAAAAAACAACCCATATAAACCCACCAACTTAATAACCTTCATTTTTAAGTTTAAACACATGAAAAAAACGATAGCTATCTTATTATGCGTAATGCCTTTTTCTGTCTTGTTGGCACAAGAATTGCCTAAATGGGCAGACAAAGCACGAAAAGCGGTATTTTCCGTCATCACTTACAACAAAGACAACGGAATCTTGAATACAGGAAACGGATTCTACATCGACGAAACAGGGACAGGAGTTTCCGATTACTCCCTCTTCAAGGGAGCCGAACGTGCGGTGATTGTCACCGCCGACGGTAAAGAATTGCCCGTAAAATACATGATGGGAGCCAACGACATGTATGATGTAGTGAAGTTCAAAACCGAATTCGACAAGAAAGCCGAAGCACTGCAACCCGCTCCGGCGGCTTCAGCCATAGGGCAAACGGTCTATTTAGTTCCTTATTCCACCCAAAAGGCTTCTGCCGGCCAGTTAGGAACCGTAGCCAAGGTAGATACTATCGGTGACAACCAATTCTATTACACCCTGAACATGCAAACCACCGACAAAACCGTAAGTTGCCCCCTTATGAATGCCGAGGGACAAGTAGTAGGCATGATGCAAAAGAGCAATGATCCGGAAAGCAAGGAAAGTTACGCCATCGGAATCCGTTACCTGACCGACCTCAACATCACAGCCTTATCGGTCAACGACCTTGCCCTCAACTCCATCGGCATCAAAAAAGGATTGCCCGAAGACGAGTCACAGGCACTGGTCTACCTCTATATGGCATCAAGCACCTACGATACCAATCGATACCTGGAGTTACTGAACGACTTCATCGCCGCCTATCCGAACAATATGGAAGGATACTTGCGCCGCGCCACGTACAACATCAACATCGGAGACGACGCACATTATGCATCTGCTGCCGAAGACTTGAAAAAGGTAATGGACGTGGCAGAGAAAAAAGAAGAAGCCCACTACGAAATAGCCAAACTGATTTATTCGTATCAGCTGAACATAGGCGACAAGAAAGCCTATGCCGACTGGACGTTCGACTATGCTTTAAACGAAATTAACCAGGCTTTAAACATCGCTCAAGAACCGATTTACTATCAGTTACAAGGAGACATCTATTTCGCCATGCAGAAATTCGGCGAAGCTTTTACCGCTTACGACACCGTAAACAAAAGTGCCTTAGCTTCTGCCGCCTCCTTCTATTCCGCAGCCAAAGCCAAAGAACTCACAGAAGGTGCCGACAAGAAAGAAGTAGTTGCGCTTATGGACAGTGCCGTAGCCCGCTACGCCAAACCTTACGGAAAAGATGCAGCACCTTACCTATATGAACGCGCCCGCATCAAAGCCGACATGGAAGATTACCGCGGCGCAGTAATCGACTATAATGAGTTCTACGATGCCATGCTGGGACAAACCTCTGCCGAATTTCATCTGATCCGTTCGCAAGCCGAACTGAAATGCCGGATGTACCAGCAAGCCATCGATGATATCAATAAAGCCGTCGAACTTGACCCCAACAACGTGACCTACTGGATAGAGAAAGGAGGCACACACCTGCGTGTCAATCAAATAGACGAAGCGATAAAAGCATTGGAAAAAGCCATCACGGTCGACCCCGAAAACGCTCCGGCATACCGCATGTTGGGCTATGCGCAAATTCAAAACAAAGAAAAAGAGAAAGGAATCACCAATTTACAGAAAGCCGTCGATTTAGGAGACGAGGTGGCAGACGGACTTCTGCAAAAGTACAAATAGCAAATGAATAATTAAGAATGAAGAATGAGGAACAAAGAATAAGCGAGTGTTTATAATTCTTCATTCTTAATTTACCCCAATCTTTATTCCATGGAGAAATTCGAATTACATATCTTAGGATGCGGGTCGGCGTTACCCACTATGCGGCACTTTGCGACCTCGCAAGTGCTCAATATCCGCGAAAAACTGTTTATGATAGATTGCGGCGAAGGTACACAAGTGCAATTGCGCCGCTCGCGCCTGAAATTCAGCCGGCTGAACCACATCTTCATCTCCCATCTCCACGGCGATCATTGCTTCGGGCTTATCGGACTGATTTCTACATTCGGGATGACGGAACGTACTGCCGACCTACACATTCATAGCCACCCCGATTTGGTAAATCTGTTGCAAGCTCAAATCGATTATTTCTGCAAAGGCATGAGCTACCAAGTAGTATTCCACCCGTTCGACCCCAAAGCACAAACCGTTATCTACGACGACCGTTCGGTATCGGTAGAAACCATTCCTTTACGCCACCGGATGCCCACGTGCGGGTTCTTATTCCGTGAGAAACCTACCCTGAACCACATCCGGCGGGACATGATTGACTTCTATCACATCCCTATCTGGATGATTAACCGCATCAAAGAAGGAGAAGATTTCACCACCGAAGAAGGAGAAGTCATACCCAATAACCGGCTGACTTCCCCGTCCGACCCACCCCGTGCATACGCTTATTGCTCGGATACCGCTTATTGCCCCCGCATCACCGAACAGATACACGGAGTAGATTTGCTCTATCACGAAGCGACGTTTGCCGATTCCGACAATGCACGCGCCAAGCAAACCCAGCATTCTACTGCCCGGCAAGCCGCGCAAATCGCCCACGATGCCGAAGTGAAACGGTTGGTCATCGGACATTTCTCTGCCCGATACGATGACGAAAGCCGGCTTTTGCAAGAAGCACAAGAAGTATTCCCTCAAACCATCTTAGCGCAAGAAAACCTGCAATTATCCTTATAAACAGGTTAAAAAAACTTATCCACATTAAACATTGGCACTTCATTTCATCTAAAATACGTACATAAGCTCATCCATTATGAATAACTACAACGAGGAAGAAATAATCGTACAACTACAAGACCCTCAACTGCAACGGGAAGCCTTCGGGAAAGTGGTGCGACACTATAGCGAACAATTATATTGGCAAATCAGACGCATGGTGCTCTCCCACGACGACACGAACGACCTGCTGCAAAATACATTCATCAAGGCATGGAGCAACTTGGAATACTTCCGCGGAGAAGCACGGCTCTCTACGTGGCTTTACCGCATCGCCCTGAACGAAACACTGAACTTCCTGAACAAGCAACGTGCCTTAAACCAACTGTCATTAGACGATGCCGAAGCCGCCGCCCTCAACAAATTGGAAAGTGACCCTTACTTCGACGGCGACCATACCCAACTGCTTTTCGAGCAAGCTATACAGACTTTACCCGAAAAGCAACGCATCGTGTTCAACCTGAAATACTTTCAAGAAATGAAATACGAAGAGATGTCCGACATCCTCGGCACCAGCATAGGCTCCCTAAAAGCCTCTTACCACCATGCCGTGAAAAAAATAGAAGAATTTTTAAACCGACACGATTAAACCTTACACCGGAAAACCAATCTAAGAAATAAAGGAAGGAGGACAAAACGATGAAAAGAGACGACCTTGAACTTCAAAAGAAATACGGGAAAAAGAATCCGTATACTGTACCTGAAGGATATTTCGACCGCTTCACCGAGGAACTGATGGGACAGCTCCCGGAAAAAGAAGTCATAACACCTCCCGAAGTGAAACTATGGGACCGGGTGAAACCGTGGGTCTATATGGCAGCCATGTTTGTAGGGCTGATGTTTACCATACGAGCCTTTGTAGGGAGTACCCAAGAAGGAAACGATGCAAACCTTTCCGATATGTCGGACGAGTATATCGAATCCATCGTCAACCAGACCATGATGGACGATTATGAACTATACCAATATTTAACCGATGCCGAGACAAGCATCTATAACTAAAAAGCCAATGCAATGAAGAAACTATTTTCTACCCTGATTCTCTTCGCCTGCTTTTGCGCCTATGCCCAAGCACAAAACAATAAATTAAGTAAAGAAGAATTCCGCGCACGCCAGGAAGCGTTCATCACCGAAAACGCTAAATTGACCCAGCAAGAAGCCAAAGAATTTTTCCCGCTCTATTTCGAGCTGCAGGACAAGAAAGGCGAGTACAACCGCAATGCGTGGAAAGAAATGAGAAAAGGGAAACAAGGGAACTTGAGCGAAGAAGAATATGCACGTATCGTAGAAGCATTAATCCAAGCACGTATCACTACCGACCAACTCGACTTAGAATACGTACGGAAATACAAGAAGTTTCTCTCATCCAAAAAGATATACGACATCCAGCGGGCAGAAATGAAATTCCACCGCCACCTGCTGAAACCGGACAGAAAGAAAAAACAATAAGCCCGAGATTCATCATTTATAACATTACATGAGGGTGTATCAAAATAGAGATCCACTTTCATTTTGTCATCTAAGGGAGCGAAGTGAAGAATCTCGAATACACAAGTTGATGTACACGAGATCCTTCGCTTTGCTCCCTTAGATTTGCAGGATGACATTACTTTTTGATAATCAATTTCTATTTTGATACACCCTCGTATCTGTGTTCGATTAACCGAATGTTTATTGCTTCTCCAACGCAAAGCCTAATTGCAAGCCATCGTATTCGTTCAGCAACGAATTGGCTGTACCCAATATCGAGTCAGAAGACTTGCTGCCCAATGCACCGCCTATCGTCTGCATCAACGACATCACTTTATCCGCCTTAAAAAGCAAACTCATCTTCTTTGGTGCCAACACATTACGGGAAACAACCGCATTGAACTTCAATCCCAATCGGGTTTTCAACTGCAATTCTCCCGTTTCGGCATCATACGTATAAGTGCCGTTTGTGGTACGCCCCTTTACCGTCGAGCTATACGTCCCGTCTTCATTAAAGGTATACGTACATCCGTCGGTAAAGCCCAACTTACTTAAGATGTCGGTCATCTTCTCCTCCACTTTCTTCGAAGCCACTTCACCTCCTGCCTTCGCCAGCAGGTTATCGCTAGTGAACTTGCAATCCGGCTCGGCATACTTCCATGTCCCCGCTATCGAAAACGAAGACGTATTTGTCTTTCCTTCCGTTATCGCATTGGCTACTCCCGAAAGAATCGACTTCCAGTCTTGCGCATGGCTTATCCCGCTGAAGAAAAAGCATAAGGCAAACGCAAACACACCTTTTACAATCATATTCTTTTTCATACACTCTAATTTATTCTACAAAAATAATAATCGGATTGTTTTCTTCATTCAAATGCAACAAGGAAGTGAAGGCAGGATTCTCCTTCGCCTCAGGATGCTCGTCCAGCCATCCCAAGACCTCGCTTGCTTCCACGATTTGGGCAAACTCTCCCTGCGTGCCGCAGGTATTGGGATGGAAAGAAAGAAAGCCGTTCACGTCATCGACAAGTCCTTGCGACTCTTCCGCCATACGAGTAGTGCGGACCGTCTTGTTATAGATACCATTCAGCACTTCCGGTTCGTCCTCATACAAACCTCGTACACATTGGAAGAAAACAATACTATCATTCTCCCATACTATTGTGGGAAGCAGTTTGTTGCCGCTACCCGATGTTTCTTGCCGGGCTTCGGCTGGGAAATGCCATTTCCCGGTTTCGAGAACGGCATAAGGCACGATGCTGCCCGGACGCACTATATTATATAAAGTATCACTGAAGATTTCTTTGAAACACAGTTTTCCTTCTACTTTCCACAGTAAAGGAACACCCGCAATGCTGGCAGAAGCCGTACCGTTTTGGAAATGGGTAAAAATGGCACCCATATTACCAAACTTCTTGACGTAGATTCGGTCGATATCCGTAATTCCCATGGGTGGAAGGGCAGACAACAGACTGTTCATCGTGTCGGTCAGTTCTCCCGTTTCAGTGAAGAAAGCCAAGGAACGGTTATGAGTGTTTTGCTGCCCGATGTTATTGTAGCAGCCCACGGTCAGCGTGTCGATAAATGCATAATCCGTAGGCATCGCGGGCGGTGTGGGCACAATATCTTTCCCTCGATAGTTGCCTTGCAAATCGAACTTCTGTAGTTGGTCGGGTTGGCGAACGAAATAGAGCAGACCATTATAGGCATTATAAGTAGGCAATCCGCCTTGCGAGTAGCCTTCCGGATCGTCACCCACGTGACCGATGGAATTAAGGAAACGTCCCGTCTCTTTGTCAAAACCATACAGGTCGTTGCCCGATTTCACCAAAATCTGTTTATCCAGTACTTTAATTTCGGGATTTCTACCTATCAGGCACGAATCATTCGTCTCCAAAGGCACATAGCGTACACGAGTCCCCAAATCAGAAATCTTCAACTCCGTCAAACCCTCCATGGCTCCAGCCACATCGATATGTACCAGACCGTCTTCCTTGACCTTCTGTGCAGAAGGTTGACAGGCCGCAAGCATCAAGCCTATCGCACCTGTCAAACCAATCAAAGTCTTCTTCATAAACTTACTTCCATTTAGCAAGCCTTAAAGCTCATGTCGAGACCTTTTACCGAATGGGTCAACGCGCCTACCGAGATGAAATCCACCCCGCATTCGGCATAATCACGAAGCGTATCGAAGGTAATACCTCCCGATGATTCAATTTCATAACGTCCGCCTACCATTTCTACTGCCTTGCGGGTATTCTCCGGCGTAAAGTTATCCAGCATGATGCGGTCTACTCCTCCGATACGCAATACTTGTTGCAGTTCATCGAGGTTGCGCACTTCAATTTCTATTTTCAGGTTTTTCCCTTTTTGTGCCAAATAATTCTTTGCGCGGGTGATTGCGGCTTCAATACCGCCGGCAAAATCCACATGGTTGTCTTTGAGGAGAATCATATCGAAAAGGCCTATTCTGTGGTTTACTCCTCCTCCGATTTTCACAGCCTCTTTCTCCATCATTCTCATACCAGGCGTAGTTTTGCGGGTATCAAGGACACGGGTGTTGGTCCCTTCCAACTCTTTGACATATTTATGAGTGGTGGTTGCAATCCCGCTCATCCGTTGCATAACGTTCAGCACGAGCCGTTCTGTTTGCAAGAGGGACTGGACTTTTCCTTCTACGATGAAGGCGATGTCCCCTTTTTTAACTTCGGCACCATCATTGATGAGCACATTGATTTTTAAAGTCGGGTCAAATTTGTGAAAAATACGTTTTGCCATTTCAACTCCTGCCAAAACGCCGTCTTCTTTAATGATAAGTTGGCTTTTACCCATTGCCGTTTCGGGGATACAACATAAAGTAGTGTGGTCCCCGTCTCCTATATC
>CASFRN010000055.1 GCA_949296855.1 uncultured Bacteroides sp.
AATCATTGCCGAACTGAAGAAGTTGGGCCGTGAGGATATTGTCGTGATTGCCGGTGGTGTAATCCCCGCACAAGACTATGACTTCCTGTACAAGGCTGGTGTAGCCGCTATCTTTGGCCCCGGTACTTCGGTTGCCAAGGCAGCTTGCCAGATTTTGGAAATTCTGCTGGACGAATAATCCGACAGCATTCTGTTTATGTTTGTTTGTGGGAGAGTGCATCCGTTTGGGGTGCACTCTTTTTTTATGGGGAGATTTATATCGGATTTATACATTTATATTTACAAAGAAGAAACTTCCGCAAAGGCTGCCTTTCTTCTGTCTGAAAGCCGGGTTCAATCTCAAGAGCCTTATGTTTCAAACATAAGGGCCGAATGTTTCAAACATTCCCCCTCTATGTTTCAAACATTCCCCAAGGGAAGTTTAAGGGGGCTGAAAACAGGGACGGGCAGGATGGGGGGAAATAGAATGATTTTATTTTACATCTATGAGGTATTTTAGCAATGGGAAATAATTCCCATGGCAGCCCATTGGAACTATGTAGCCTCCGGCGATGGATGCAGCGGTGCGGATGGTGATAATTCATTTGTGCGATGGCTTCCATCGGGAAAACGCTTTTTTTTCGTAAGTTTGCATTCCGAAAGGAATATAACCCATGAAGAGTACCTACATCCTTCCCCTCCTGCTGCTGGCTTTCGCTGCCTGCACGCACATCGACTACACCCGCCGCCTGGCGGATGCGGACAGCCTCCTTTATATTCGTCCGGACAGTGCCCTCACCCTTTTGCGCGGCATTCCGCCTGCCCGACTGGACACGAAGGAGGAGCGGATGCGCTATGCATTGCTCACGGTGGAGGCGGAATGTCGTAACCACATCCCGCAACGGGATGACTCGCTGTTGCGGGTAGCCGTGGATTACTTCCGGCGCACCGGAGACAAACAGCGGGAAGCACGGGGTGAATATACCCGTGGATACATACTCTATAATTATCTAAAAGACGGTGGTAAAGCCGTGGCAGCTTACTATCGAGCGGAAGAGTTGGCGCAATCTGTCAAGAACAAGCGATTGTTAGCACGGGTTTATAACGGAATGGCCTACATATATCAGTGCGAAGGACTCAATCGGCAAGCCGATTCCTTATATAAGAGAGTCGAGCAGATGGCTATTCAGATGAAAGATACGGTGCTGTGGCTGGTTTCCGTAGAACGACAAAGTCTTTATCTGATAGGACAAGGAAAATCGTATTATAAAGAAGCGGAACAAAGATTACAGCAAAATTATGAAAGGGCTTCCCGTTATGGCAATCCGTCCTACCAATGTAGTAATGCGCTTACTTTAAGTCAACTTTATAGCTACATGCGTGACGGAGAACGAACGTTGCAGTTTGCAAAGATTGCGTTGAGTTTACAGCAAAAGGATACTACCATGCTGTCTACAGCCTTTCTTCTTACCGGAGAAGGCTTTTATCGGCAGGGTATTTATGACTCCGCTTCTCTTTATTTTAATAAAGCACTTGCATCGCCCCGATTACATATCCGATCTGCAGCTTATATGCGGTTGAGCGACATTGCAGAAAAGCAAGAAAATGCACAGAAGGCATTGGAGTATGAGAAACTGCGTGTCCGAAATGAGAAATTGTATCAGCAAGAAATGCAGACTACGGAAGTTCAATTGGCGGAACACGAATACGTCGATTGGCAGGAACAACAGTCTGTCTGGCATATTGTTTACTATTGTATGTCTGCGATTGCCGGACTTGTGTTGATTGTCATAGTTCTGTTTGTACGCGCCCGCAAAAAAGAGAGAACTTCGCAACAACAACTGAAAGAATTGTTGTTGAAGGAGATGCAAGCTCATGTGGAGGCTGAAACTACTGCTTCTCCCGTATTGGTATCTGAACCTCAACAGTGCATAGAAGAAACTGAGGAAATACATCCCTTGTTCCACTTTGACACGCTGCAAGAACAGATGCCGCAAACAAAGATATATCAAAAGTTGCAGAATATTTTAAACTATTACAAGGAATTCTGTGACTATAAAGAACGTTTTGAGGAAAAAGACCGGCGGGAGTGGCTCGAAGCCATCAATCAGCTTACGGGCGGTATCATTGACCGTCTGAACCAGAAATTTCCTGAACTGGTTGAAGAAGAAATTTATTTTTGCAGCCTTCATCTCTTCGATTTCAGCCCGACGGAGATTTCTGTCATCATGGAGAAAGACCGCAGCGGCATTTACAAAAAGCGAAAATCCCTGCTGAAAAGAAAGTTTAAGAACGAAGACGAGATCGAGTTGAAAGACCTGCTGAAAAACATATAATCCATAATTTTTCCACACTTTTTGTCTGAATTTTCCACACTTTGTCCGCTTTTATTCGATTAACTTTGTCACATCAAAACAACGATAAGGTTTAATTTTAAAGAGTAGTACAATCATGAAAGCACTAATCGTAACATTCGTATCTTTATGGATGGGTAGCATCCCTTTATGGACGATAGAAAATCAGAACTTATCCCAAAATAGAGTCGCAATTGCAACAGATGACGAAGAGGAAGATATTCCACTTTATGTAATAAAAAAAGAAGCTGCGAATCCTTTCTCCCTCTTCCAACCCACCGCCTACGCTACCTTATCTAATAAGATAGTCAGCATAGACCTGAGCGAATTGTCGGAAGAAGCCACCGTTACCATTACCCGCGCGGTTACCGGAGAAGAAATCTATTCGCAGACCGGCATGGGAGGTATGGAAATCGACCTGAGTGCTTGCGGCAAGGGACGGTATCAGATAGATGTAGTATCGGGCGGTTTGTGGCTGCAAGGAGAATTTTCACTTTAAAGAGAATGAAAATGTTACGTATCATTATAATTAATAGGAAAATGTTCATAAGGAACAAATGAATGTTTGCCTTATTGTTAACAAAAAAAACTACAAAAATGAAAGATTTTAGTTATTTCAAAGACAAATCTCTTGGCAGAAAAGAGATGAGAGCCGTCAAAGGTGGTTTTGGAACTTGTGCGGCAAAATCGCCAAGTGGCCATGTGCATTATAATTTGAGCAAAGCTCAAGCCCAAATGATGGCCTCAGGTGGTAATTGGTGCTGCGACAGTTGTAGCTCTGCAAGTTGGTATTGATTTGTGGTGAGAGTTGAACTCTCATGAAATACCGATGATCGTAAAAACAAACTGCCCGAGATGTTATTGTCACATCGCCAGATAGGGATCTATTGTAAAAGACACTACTCTATGGATAAGACATCGGACAGTTTGTGTTTATACGAAAACTTTTCTGTAACTAGTTTTATGAAAAACATTAGAAAGTAACGCATATCATAAGAATTGGATTATGAAAAAATTAATTTGTTGGGCTGATAAAATGCTGTCCAAAAGACAAATGAGAAAAATGATAGGTGGCACAAATGATAAGACGTGTACCGTGTTTATTCCCAGAACACAGACCGTCCACCCAAATCTAACGGAAGAACAGGCCAAGTTTTTGATAGAAGCGAGTGGAGGAGGCTATTATTGGTGTTAACTACTTATATAGGAGGTTATACTCATGAAATTGAGATTGGAATATTTCAGTATTTTATTAGTTACTTTAGTGGGGGCTTGTTCTAGTCCTAAGATTGATACTTATGTCCCTAACTCTGTTACTATCATTTTCGACCACTACAATCCTCCCAAATTCAAGACACCGGGTATAGGTTCGTTTCATATACCTATGCCCAAGGTAAGCTTTGTGGACAGTGCAGGCGTCTACCATACCTATACTCCGGATACGTTGCGTGATACATTGGTAATAGGTTGTCCGAATGATTTCATAGAGTTTGCTTTGAGCTATCGTGACCATGAGTATATCTATTATCCTTTGTTGCAGGGCGATACCGTTTGTGTGACTACAGACAGCCTTGACTATCCACTGTTGAAGAGCAAGCACCATCCGGAACGCAACCGTATTTACAACATGAATTACCAATTGCGGCAAGGACGCACGCATCTCAACTTAGAGGCAGGCACGTGTCTTGGAAGTAGTTTTTTGACGATAGCGCAAAACATTAAGATGATTCGTGAACAGAATTGGACGGAGTTCCTGCCGGATTACTGCCCGTTGGATTCACTTCAATCAATGTATGCCGCTTACCGGAAAGCTTACACGGACACCATACAGGATTTCTTACAGGAGGGCTTAATTACCCAAGCTATGTATGAACGTTACCGGTTCCGCCTTCGCTTGAAAGACCATGAAACACATCGCATGCTGGAAGACACGTCTTATTATCGCAAGATAGAACCGGACCTGACGGAAGAACAGACTTATTACCCCACGTTCCGGGAACTGATAGAATATTATGCAGTGGCCATAGGCCAGCATATTACTGTTGTGACTACTTCCCATGGAGGCTATGCTGATTTTCGGACTATGTTTGACGAGATAGCGTCAAAAAAGTTCGGTCCACGGGCGAAACGCTGTTTGTTGGGAGACTGTTTGCGAGAAATCTGTAAGGATTACGGGGTTGATGACATGAATGCCTATCTGGATAAGTACCTACAGATAACCGGCGACAGCACCTTGCATGATGAATTGGTTCGGCAATATCGTTTAGATATAGATGCCGGCCAGTTGGTGCTGAAAGACCTGCAAGGCACGGAAACGACTTTCGCGGATATAAAGGAATTGTTTAAGGGAAAAGTTCTTTATGTGGATTTCTGGGCAAGTTGGTGCGGCCCGTGCAGGGCGGAAATGGAACCGGCAATCCGGCTTCGTGAAAAGTATGCAGGCAAAGATGTTGTGTTTGTCTATCTGTCCTATAACGATGAGGAAGAGAAATGGCGGAAAGCGTGTGAGGAAGAGGGATTGTCCTCGCTGCCTACCTGCTATTTCATTCAAAACTCAAAGAACAGTGAAATGCTACGGCAAATCGAATTATCCTCCATTCCCCGTTACCTCGTTTTTGATAAAAAAGGTAATTTGGTAGAACGGAACGCGCCACGACCGAGTAGCAATGAAATCGTGCAGAGATTGAACAAGTACTTGAAATAGATCTGTTGAAATTATTTAAAAGCAAATACAGACAAGGAACTCTGATTATTGTATTTGTGTGTTTTCTAATAACAATGTTTAATTTAATTTTTACGACTATGAAATTTGAAAAATTCAGATTGAATGCTCTCAGTAAATCACAAATGAGAGAGGTTAAAGGTGGTGGTACCTGCGGGTATTACAATTTAAAATCTGGCACAGTAGCGTGCAACGTCAGTAAGTCTATAGCTTTGGCCGGAGTTGCGGATCATTCGGGCTATTGGTGTTGCGACAGTTGTTCTACGACATCTTATTGTGGTAATGCATAAGAAGTTGACGTTTTTGAAGGAGGGTGTGTCGTAATACGCGATTCACCCTCTTTTCTTTATCAACGATAAGAGCGTTGTTAACTTTTTCAAGCAGCGATATTCTGAAGATAATCTCGATATTTTGTTCCCAATAGCTTAAATGAGTGGTAATAAGGCCGTA
>CASFRN010000056.1 GCA_949296855.1 uncultured Bacteroides sp.
GAAATAAAGCATTCCTATTCTCCATAAAAATATGCAGCCGTAGCCCCGCCATCCATCAAGAAATCTGAACCTGTGATGAATGCTCCCTGCTTGCTCATCAACAATTCGGCGACATTCGCCACCTCATCTGCCGTACCGGGACGGCCTGCCGGACACCGGGCAAACATATCCTTGTAGAAATCGCCACGCGATCCGTTGAACTCGTTAAGAGCAAGCGGCGTGACGATGATGCCGGGCGAGATGGAGTTGATACGCGCGCCACGCTTGCCCCATTTGACAGCTTCCGCCATTACACGCTTCACGTTGCAACGCTTCGCCAATTGATAGGCATGGAGCGTATCACGGATATTGCAAGGTTGCAAGACTTCGAGGCTCAACAGTTCTTCGGTCGGTGTGCAGGCAAGCAGCCTGTCTGCTTCCGCCCCAAGCGCAGGCATACGGTGTCCCGACTGGCTGGAAATCGTCACGCCTACGCCGCCCGGCTTGATAACTCTCCCTACTTCCTCCAACAAGACAGCCGTGCCGTACAAATCGACTTTCAGTATCGTTTCAATGGAGGCTTGCGAAGGCGAGACCCCAGCTGCATTGACGAGCATCGCAATCTCTCCGCATTGTCGTGCCATATTTATCAAGGCAAGGATTGCCTTACGGGAAGACAAATCCATTTCCATAGGGACGGCATCAAACCCTGCCTTGTTCATCGTATCTGCAACCGCTTCCGCATTTTCCAACCGTTTGTCGCCAATGACAATCTTCATTCCATATCCCATACGCCGCGCTATCGCCATACCTATTTGCCCGGCTCCGGTCAGTATCATTACATCTTTCATACGTGTAGTTTCAATAATCCAGTTTGCTTAACCAATTTTTCACGCTTTGCCGTGCCTGCTCCTGCTCATTCTGCGCCGTAGCACCGCGTACAGCCAAGCCTTTCAGTACAGCAGCGCCCTTGCATGCCGCTTTCAGTTTCCTTTCTGTACCGGATAGTCCACTCCCCTCATGGGTGCAGAAGGGAATGACGGTCTTGCCCTGCCAGTCGTGTTTCTCGATAAACGTATAGACAGCCATCGGCATGTCGCCCCACCAATTGGGATAACCGATGAAAATGACATTGTAATCCTCTACGGCTGCATCGCCCTGAATGGCAGGACGCGCCTTGGCTTCGAGTTCCTGTTTGGCAACTTCCGTACATTTCATATAGTCTTCCGGATAAGGAGTAACAGGTTCAATTTGGAAAAGGTCGCCGCCTGTTTCTGCGGCAATCATATCGGCCATAATGTGGGTATTGCCTTTCTCGATGTGTCCTACGGCGTAGTTCTCTCCGGCACGGGAGAAGAATGCTACAAGTATTTTCTCTTTATTCATATTCTCGCTTTGATTAGTTTGTGCATACGATGTAATTTGCATGGTGGCAAACAACACTGTGAGTAATGCGATTAGTTTTTGTTTCATATTATCAATTCTTCTTTTTCCTATACACTTCGGATGTTCAAACATCCTTATGTGCAAGTTTATTTCAGACTCTCAATCCAAGTATCCAGCTCTTTTTCAGGCGTTTCCATCCTATCGAAATGTCTTTCATCCGAACTGAACCTAAATTCATGCCCATTTCCCACTTTGGCTCCTTTTTTCTTTGCCAAATCGTTCATGTCCTTGATTACCGTACCCGGCCATCCGGCGTTTGTCATGAATGGTATAACGGTCTTGCCTGTAAAATCGTTTCCCGAAAGGAACGTCAATACCACAGGTGCCATCTTATACCACCATGTGGGGCTGCCAACGATTATGCGGTCATAGTCTTTCACGTTCACACCGAGGGGTTTCAGAGCAGGCTTGTAGCCGCGTTCCACTTCCTCTTGACCTTGGCGTACCACATCATCGTAACTACCCTCATACGAAGTCACAGGCTCCAATCTTACGATGTCGCCTCCTACCGAAGCCTGTATGCGCTCGGCAATGCGCTTGGTGTTGCCAGAAGTGGAATTTCAAACTCTACTCCTGTCTTTTCCCGTGAACTCCGTATCCACCATGTCCCGTCATCGGCCAGGGAAAGGTTTTCTGTCGTCAGCAGCCGCATGTCGCCATATGGGATACCGGTAAGAGAACAGGAACATGTCCCTCACATGGTACAGGGAAGGATTGTGAAGCGGTGTGGTCATAATCCGGTGCAGTTCCTCGTCCGTGAGGTACTTTTGTTCCGGTTTCGGATGCACGGGTTCGTAACCGAAGAACGGGTAGGCGGTGATGATACCGTCAGCGATGGCTTCGCCTACCACGGTCTTCAGCCGGACCGTGAGATTGATGACAGTTCCCAGAGCCAGATGGCATTCGGTACGCAGATGCAGGTCATATTTCTCGATGAAGGAGAGATCCAACGCAGTAAAGGGTATGTCCGACACTTTGTATTGCGACCGGATGAACCTCTCCAGATGGCTGTATGCGTTTTTATAACCTGCGAGACTTTTTGCCACGCGGTTTATCCCGACCCGTTTCTCGAAATTGCCGATGAACCTCATGAAATAGGCCAATAAGGTTTCCTGCTCGGAGGCCATGCCGAGTAACCGGTGCTTCACTTCCTCGGCACTGACACCGTCCCTCACTGCGGACAGCTCCGCATAGATACCAAGCGCTCTTGCCCGTAGCTCATCCAGTCGGTTGTTAATTTCCTTTGCCGCAACACTCTTGCCCGTAGCCCGGCCTGCCGTCCACATCTTCTGCGACACCCTCAGCTTCATGCTGAAAGCCGACTCCGAGTATTTCCCTATGTTCAGTCTTGCCATCACGGGACAATACCCGTCGGCATCAGACTCGCTCTTTTTAAGGTAGAACGACACCTTTACATTCGTCTGATTCATAACCTTTTCCTTTCTTTGCAAAATTACCGGATAAAGGTCAAATGAGAGGCATGACGAATATAGCAGAATATGGAAACAAGTCCCATGCGCAAAAGAACCGGCCCGTATTTTTCCCGGTATGCGAAAAAATGACTATCTTCGCTGACGCAAATATACAGGGACAGCGTTCTTTACGGTGATATGACAGAGGAATCGGGAGTCGTTTCGCGTGGATTTTCTTCCCCGAAAAAGGCAACGGATAGGTAGCAATTCATTTTCCTAACCCATCAAAAAA
>CASFRN010000057.1 GCA_949296855.1 uncultured Bacteroides sp.
ACTATCTAATGGAACGCATCCCCATCGCTGACCGGAATCCTTTAAAAGGATATCCATGCGGAAGTCCTTTGCTATCGGGTATTAATCTTTCTTTCGAAAGGCTATCCCCGAGTCAGCGGAAGGTTGGATACGTGTTACTCACCCGTGCGCCGGTCGCCATCAATTGAAGCAAGCTTCAATCATGCTGCCCCTCGACTTGCATGTGTTAGGCCTGTAGCTAGCGTTCATCCTGAGCCAGGATCAAACTCTTCATTGTAAGAATATCTTTTGCGACAGTTGCCTGTCGGCATTTGCTCTGTTCAGGACGACCGATTGATTTACCGAAGTTCTCAATTTTTCTCTTTCTTTATATATATAAGGAAAGAGCATTGACGGTTCTTCTTTACCCGGAGAAATCAGACTTTGCAATCTTCATTTCTCCGCTCTTGTACTACGTATTGCTTATGTAATCTCTTCATAGATCGCTTCTTCTTGACGAAGGCTTTTCTTTCGGAAAGCGGATGCAAAGATAAGGACTTTATTTCATATCTTCCAAATTTTTTCGAAGTTTTTTTTCATTTTTCTTTTTCAGGGGTTCTTTGCGAAGCGTTGCTTGACAAAGATTACCGCCAAGCTTACTTTCCTTACAGAATGTAAGCAGAAAATGATTTCAAACTGCGAATCGTTTGTTCCGCATATCTCAGAATGTCATTTCGCCGCTGCTCTCGTTCTCGAAAGCGGGTGCAAAAGTAGTGGTTTTTTAATTACGCTCCAAATATATCACACACTTTTTTTCATCTTTTTGATGAAGTTTTTGCTAAATAGCTGATTTATAGATATGTTGTAGAACATGTTTTTAAAGAAGAAGTCGTAGGGAAAGGAAAAGGGGACACATTATATATTCACATGTGCGCGCGAAAGGAGAAAAAAGGCAGAAAAGGGATAAAAAGGGAAAAAGGGGGAAAGATAGGGACTAAAAGGCGCAAAGAAAAGGGCGAGGAAGGGAAAAGAAAACCTTAAAGCGGAAGAAAGAATAGGAATTCAGAAAAGAAAGATGAAGGGGCAAAAAGTCATATTAAAGATTACCCCTTCATCAAAAAAGTCTTCTTTATCTTAAAAGACAAAGCTACTACTTGCATGCAACACTCGCCACTTGTTCACAGATACTCTTCATACCAGCTACAGAAGGATGACCAGATTGTTTTTCCACATCATGCAAAAGGATGTTCTGCACATTGTAATGACGACATATCTCGGCCATTGAAGATGTTACTTCAGCTGACAATTCCGAATTGGTAATATTATAAATGGTTGCCTCCGGATACAACTTGATCAGGGAATCGAGCAAAAAGCAAAAAGCCGGACGGAACTGATACAAATCTTCTTTGCTCCAATCGGAATATTGATATTCTCCAATCGGGGCACCTGCCCAACTATCATTCGTCCCGCCAAATATAAAAATCACATCGGGACGTCCCAGATTATACATACGGGTGATAAAAGCCCGATCAGAATAGTCATTCTTATCATAACCGGTACAACAGACGGTAGCTCCCGAAAATGAATTATTACGCTCCAACTGATAACCGTTTTCCTTTATCAGCCGATACCACCAGGTCTCTTCCACATGCCGTACATCGTTTTGAGCATTCTTACCTCCTACTTCAGCATCGTACCAGCAGATATTAACAGACGGAGAAACATAACCTCCGTACGTAGAATAAGAATCACCTAAAATAGAAACTTTCTTTTGTGCAAAAGCATTGGTATACAAGCATAAAGAAAGCAAAAGAACGGATAACAAACAAAAATTTCTTTTCATATTAAATCAAACTAAAATATATAACACTTAATCAAGGAAACTGCCCAGTTTAAGCCTGATTACTGAGGTTTCCGGCATACAAAAATAATAAATATAAAGTAAAACAGATGCAGAGCATTATGCCTTATAAGATTTTAAGAAAACAAATATAAAAATCCGTGGATTTTAATAACTTTGCAACCTAATCCTTAAATAATTAACCATATGAAAAAGTATCTTTTACCAATTGTAGCACTTGCTTTTGCCGCTTGTTCTTCGAATGAGCAACAAGCCTCCTACTCCGTGGTTCCCCTCCCGCAAGAGGTTAACCTTACACAAGACTCTCCGTTCAAGCTGACACGAAGCACAATAATAGCCTATCCGGAGAATAACCCGTTACTGAAACGCAATGCAGAATTTTTGGCTGAATACATTGCTCAATCGACCGGTTATACCCTCCAGACTAAAGCCATAAAGGAAGGAGAAAGTGCAACAGGATGTATCACTTTAGGCCTCAACAGCGAAATAACCAATCCCGAGGGATACAAGTTAAGTACTTCGGCAGAAGGCATCCGCATTGAAGGACAGACCGAAAACGGTGTATTCTACGGCATACAGACATTACGCAAATCTATCCCAGCCGTAGCCCAAGGAGCTACCGTCCTATTGCCCGCAGGCGAAATTAACGATGCTCCCCGTTTTGCTTATCGTGGCATGATGCTGGATGTAGGAAGACACTTCTTCCCCGTTGAATTTATCAAAGAGTATATCGACCTGCTGGCTCTGCATAACATGAATACCCTGCACTGGCACCTCACCGAAGACCAGGGCTGGCGAATCGAAATCAAGAAATATCCGAAACTGACCGAAATTGGCTCTACACGAAACCGTACCGTCATCGGACACAATACCGACCACTACGACAACACGCCCTACGGAGGTTTCTACACTCAGGATGAAGCACGCGAAATCGTACGTTATGCGCAAGAGCGCTACATCACCATTATCCCCGAAATAGACCTGCCCGGACACATGCTGGCCGCCCTTGCATCCTATCCGGAGTTAGGCTGTACCGGAGGTCCGTATGAAGTCTGTCCCCGCTGGGGCGTATTCGAAGACGTGCTTTGCATCGGAAACGAAAAGACTTTACCCTTCTTGGAAGATGTAATGACAGAAATCATCGATATTTTCCCCTCGAAATATATCCACATCGGTGGTGACGAAGCACCACGTACCCGCTGGGCAAAGTGTCCTAAATGTCAGGCCCTCATCCGTGCCAAAGGTCTGAAAGCCGACAAAGAGCACAGCGCCGAAGACCGTTTACAAAGCTATTGCATGGCACACATCGAGAAATTCCTGAATGAGAAAGGAAGACAAATCATCGGATGGGACGAAATCCTGGAAGGCGACGTAGCCCCCAATGCCACCGTTATGTCGTGGAGAGGCAGTGCAGGAGGTATCAAGGCGGCCCAAATGGGACACGACGTCATCATGA
>CASFRN010000058.1 GCA_949296855.1 uncultured Bacteroides sp.
CATGAGGTCCCCGGTTCAATCCCGGGTCCCGCTACGGAAGGAAAAGCATCCGGCATGAAACTGGATGCTTCTCCTTTTTTACATTACAGTGCGGTTACAATCGAATACCGCAATAGTCAAATGAAGCAGACGAAAAGATTAAGGATTAATCCGCAACTTCCGTACACACCTCCAGCTTTGCCCCGCGGAACACCGCTTTCAGCAGATGAAGCTGCGTGCCGCTGCACAGACGCTTCACAATCCTATCCCCACTGTACTTGCGCAATTGCCCGTCTGCCTCCGCACTCTTTGCTTCCACTTCCGCGTCCGTGGCGGAAGGCTTCACGTATTTCAGTTCCAGGATGTAGCTGTGGGCGATTTGCGGATAACGAGCCTTGTCAGGCAAGAGCAGGAAATCGCTGTAGCCATAGTTCAGTTCGATTTCAGGCTCCACTAAGTAAAGGGCGTTCAGGGCGAGGTACGCCTTGAAGAAGCCCTGCAGGTTGTGTTCGCCCAAGATGCCGTCCCTTATGGAAGAGTTCTCCTTGTATGCCCCGGCAATACGGGTGACAAGCGGCATCCATTCACCCTCCAACGCCAATGAGCGGAAATCCTTTTTCAGCTTGCTCAAGTCGACATCCACGCTGTGTTGGTAATAATCGCGCATAAAGCTCCAATACTGCTCTTTCACGCAGTTGTTCGGTATCACCATCTTCAGCTCGTCCAGTTCACGGCTCCCCATCGTGAGCAGACCGTAATAATAGAGCAGGCTGCGGAAGTTGTCGTCGTCGGTCACACGGTCGGCGGGGAAGGAGGTCTTCAGCGTCATCACGATGGAGCCGGTTGCAGAGATTTCCTCTATCACGCCCATACGCTTCTCCTTCAGGTTGCCACGGTCGATGTCCGCAAGCATCTGAAGTTTCTTGTAATCGGTGCGCACGTTCATGTCCACCATTTCCTTAGGAGGACGGCCGAAGGCGGTCTGGTGGCGCAGGTAGTAGAGCACCATGTCGCAGTTGTACATCCGTTCTTCGTCTATGTACTCCTCGGCGAAGCAATAGTTGTTATACCACGGCTTCATCTCTGTCAGCATCGCCTCGATGTCGGCATCCGCACGCAGCCTACCGTTATCCTTGTAGTATTGGAACATCGTGCGAACGTCCGACTCCGAGAAACCGAGCATGTAGTTGAACCGCGGGTCCTGCGAGATGTTCCAGCCGATGTTGTACCCGCTCGTGAGGTCGTCCAGCGTGACGGGAGAAACACCTATCATGAAGATGCGGGTGAACATCGCCTTGAATATCTTGAAATACTCGCGGTAGAAACCGCTGGCGTGGGTCAGGTTGCGGAAAACTTCCTTACCGCCCTCGCTCAAGATCACATTCGTGAAATTGTCGTACTCGTCTATAATAAGGTAAAGCGGATAGCCCAGTTCGTGCGCCTTCGCGTTGATGGAGCGCAGCTTGTCGGCGGCATCGGTCGCCGACTGGACTTCTTCAAAGAATTTCTCATCGTAATAGGAGCGATATCGTTCGACAAAACGGTCCAATACCGTGCAGCAATAGTCGTTGAACGTGTGTTCCAGCCTTTCCATACCCGCCCCCGCCAGAGAGAAGTCGAAGTAAATCACCTGAAAGGCATTCTTCAACGGCGTGGGATGCTCCTTGACCCAAAGACCGTCGAACAGCGTGTCGAAACTCTCCGCCTTGGCGATGTCGTAGTACGCCTGCATCATGCTCACAAACACGCTCTTGCCGAAACGCCGCGGGCGGATCAAGAACAAATAATTACTCGCCTCTTCTAATAAAGGAAGATACATCGTCTTATCTATATAATACCGGTTCTCGCTTCTCACCTGTTCGAAGCGTGCCACTCCATAAGGAATCCCTTTGACTGCTGTCTTTTCCATACTCTTTACGTTCAATGTTACTGCATCGGCAAAGATACGGATTTTTCTGCAACAGACCAGCTTTTCAGAAGCCCAAAATCCATTTCCGGACAGACGGAAGTAGAGGCGCAAGGAGATATTCACCTGCATTTGCACAATCGGATAAGAAAGTATCAGTTCCGTATGCTGATTTTGCCTACTTTTGTCATGGAGACAAAAATCCGCATATGCAAAATCAATCCTTATCATTAACTAAAAGAACACAGACATGAGAAACCTGAAACAAATCTTGGGCATCTTCCTGATGATGCTGTATGCCGTCAGTTTATCCGCTTCCGAGCGTACAATACAAATCAGCAAACATTACCTTAACCTACCGATTGTAGAAGAAGGCACGCAACACAAGCTGACCTTCTCGGAAAACGGCAAGCTCCTGACATGGTGCCGCATCCGGCTGGCACGGAAAGGCGAAACGCCTACATACTGGATGTTTTACGATGTACGTGCCAGCCAAGGCAAGACCGTCACCCTCACTTACGAAGGCGAGGCGGATTGTTTGGAAGGCATTACGCAAAGCGATGAATGGAAAGGGGAAAAGGAAACTTACACCGAAGCTTACCGTCCGCAGTTCCATTACTCCGCCCGCCGGGGATGGATAAACGACCCCAACGGGCTGGTGTATTACGATGGCGAATACCACCTTTTCTATCAACACAATCCGTTCGGCGTAGAATGGGGAAACCTGAATTGGGGGCATGCCGTAAGCACAGACCTGATACATTGGAAAGAATTGCCCGAAGCACTCGAAATAGACGAAACCGGCGAAATGTATTCAGGATCGGCTGTTATCGATTATGAGAACGTATCGGGATTAGGGTCTAAGGAAAATCCCGCCATGCTGGCTTTCTATACGCTGCAAGGGCAGCACGGGCAAGTGCAATGCCTGGCATATAGCTTAGATAAAGGGCGCACATGGACAAAATACGGCAAGAATCCGATTATAGACACCGCCATGAAGGGAGGTACGTGGCACAACCGCGACCCGAAAGTGTTTTGGTATGCGCCGGACAAGCATTGGGTGATGGTGTTGCATGAAAAAGACGGACACTCCATCTATACCTCGACTAACCTGATTGACTGGACTTACGAAAGCCATACACCCGGATTCTGGGAATGTCCCGAACTCTTTGAACTGCCGGTAGACGGCAATCCGTCACATACCAAATGGGTGATGAGCGGCGCATCGGGCACCTACATGATAGGCACATTCGACGGGAAACGCTTCACTCCCGAATCAGGCAAGTATTATTATTCTACCGGTTACCTTTACGCACCGCAGACATTCAACAACATCCCTGCTTCAGACGGACGGCGCATCCAAATCTCATGGGGTTCCATCCGCCACAACGGCATGCCTTTTACAGGCATGATGCTATTGCCCGTAGAGCTGAAACTGGTTACAGCCAAAGACGGAATCCGCCTGACAGCCCTTCCCGTCAAGGAGGTAGAACAATTGCTTACTCCGGTATTGAAAGCCGATTCGCTCACCATGGGCGAAGCTAACAAGATGCTGGAAGGCATCGACACCGGCAAAAGCATCTGTGTGAAAGCCACCATCCGGCTCACTCACCCTACCAAAGCAGGAGTGGAACTCGACGGGAATCAAATCGTAGATTACGACATGAATTTCAACCGCATTAACGGCATTCCCTACTCGCCCGATGACTTCACAAGCATGCGCCTGACTTTCGACTTGTATATCGACCGCAATTCCATCGAAGCATTCTTCGACGGCGGACGTTACTCATTCTCTAACGACCGGAAAGCCCCCGCAGGCATCAGAAATCTGAAGTTCTGGTCATTGGAGGAACTTGTCGTAGAAAGCCTCGAAGTCTATACAATCCGTTCCATTTGGCAAGCACAAGCCGCTGAATAACGGACTCCAATAGTTTACTTTAAAACATACATATAACTGGCTTCGCGTGACCATTCATAATCGTCATGCGAAGCAGTTATATCCTTCGGAACAGCAATGAACTTTTGATTTATATCAATCCTTTATAGAATCGGATAAAATAGTATCAATTCCGTATTTTCTTTCTGGCTACATTTGCAAAAAATAAAATCTAATAGCTTATGTGGAAACAATTCATTTCAGCCATGACACTTGCGGCGGCACTCCTCACCGGATGCAACGCCCCGAAAGAAGAAACCGTTTCGCCGTTCATCCAAGTCAAGGACGGCCAGTTCATCCGTAACGGACAACCTTATTATTATGTAGGCGCCAACTTCTGGTACGGTGCCATCCTTGCCTCGGAAGGGACGGGAGGCAACCGCGAACGCTTGCATCAGGAACTCGACTCGCTCAAGGCGATAGGCGCGGACAACTTGCGCATCTTGGTCGGATCGGACGGGAAGCGGGGCGTACCTACCAAGGTAGAACCTACCCTGCAAGAAGCCCCGGGCGTGTATAATGATACGATTTTAGCCGGATTAGACTACCTATTGGCGGAAATGGAGAAACGCGACATGGTGGCGGTGCTCTACCTGAACAATTCGTGGGAATGGAGCGGAGGCTATAGCCAATACCTCGCTTGGGCAAAAGGAAACAAAGCCCCCGTGCCTGCCGTAGACGGTTGGCCCGCCTTCATGGACTATGTGAAAGACTTCGTGGTATCGGACAGCGCGCAAGCCTTGTTCGCCGAGCACGTGAAATACATCCTCACCCGTACCAACCGGTATACGAACCGGAAATACATCGACGACCCGACGATTATGTCGTGGCAAATCGGGAACGAACCCCGTGCTTTCGCCTCCGACTCTCTCCATAAAACGGCCTTCGCGCAATGGATGGGAAAGACTTCCAAGCTTATCCGTTCGCTCGACCCGAACCACCTTATCTCTACCGGAAGCGAGGGCAAGCACGGATGCGAGGAAGACATCGCCCTCTTCGAAAAAGTCCATGCCGACGTGAACATAGACTACATGAATATCCACATCTGGCCCTATAACTGGGGCTGGGCACCCAAAGACAGCCTGCAAGAGAATTTAGAGAAAGCCTGTAGCCTAACCAAGGATTACATCGACGAGCATCTGAATATAGCAAAAAAGTATCAGAAGCCCATCGTATTAGAAGAGTTCGGCTATCCGCGTGACAGTTTTCAATTTGGTACACATATATCTACTCATGCCCGTGACGGGTATTACAAGTGCATCTTTGATTTAATAGTTACACATGCACGCAACCAAAGCCTGCTGGCTGGCTGCAACTTCTGGGGCTGGGGCGGCTTAGCCGTACCCTCCTCAGAACACGTCTTCTGGCAGCCCGGAGACGATTATACAGGCGATCCAGCTCAAGAAGAGCAAGGATTGAACTCGGTCTTCGCCTCAGACAGCAGCACCCTGAGCCTTATCCGCGAAGCGAATAAAGCATTGGTTTCTATCCAGTAAACCTGTAACCACACCCTACTGCAACAGTTATTACAAAGATGTATCGGGTTTGATAATAAAGTATTAGTTTATCCTGCCTATACGGCGTAATTTTGCAGTGTAAGAAACAAACGGTGCGATGTAGTTAGCGAACAAACAAACAGCTATCATACGGACCTTAAATTATTAACAATTCATTCCTTTTTATCATGAACAAGCATGCAAGAAAAGCCGCACTCGCGGCAGGGATGTGCTTCTCCTTGATAGGCATAAGCACTCCGCAAGCCTTGGCAGCCCCGGCAGGACTCTACGCCTCGCAACAGGCTAAGAAAGTATCGGGCGTCATTGTCGATGCCACGGGACTTCCCGTCATCGGAGCAAACGTACTTGAGAAAGGCACAACCAATGGTGTCATCACTGACTTGGACGGTAATTTCACCCTCAACGTGAAACCGGGCGCTACACTGGTCGTTACCTACATCGGCTATCAAACACAAGAAATCGAAGTAGGAAACCAGACTACCTTTAATATTACCTTAAAAGAAGATTCCGAAATGCTGGACGAAGTGGTAGTCGTAGGTTACGGTACGATGAAGAAGAGCGACCTTTCGGGTGCTTCGGTCTCCATGGGGGAAGATGACATCAAAGGCTCTATCATCACCAACCTCGACCAGTCCTTGCAAGGGCGTGCGGCAGGTGTGGCTGCTGTCAGCACTTCGGGTGCTCCGGGTTCATCCTCTTCTATCCGTGTGCGTGGACAAGCCACTATCAACTCGAACGCTGAACCGCTATACGTGATTGACGGTGTCATCGTGCAGGGAGGCGGACAAAGCGGAGCCGATTTCGGTTTAGGCGATGCATTGGGTAACGGCTCGGTATCTACCATCTCTCCGCTCTCTACTATCAACCCGCAAGATATCGTCTCGATGGAAATCCTGAAAGACGCTTCGGCTACCGCCATCTATGGTGCGCAAGGAGCAAACGGTGTTGTGTTGATTACAACCAAACGCGGTAAAGCGGGTGAAGCCAAATTCACCTACGACGGCATGATGGCTGTGCAACGCCAAACCAAACGGCTCGACATCATGAACCTGCGCGAATTTGCTAACTTCTACAATGATTTCGTAAACGTGGGCGAACTGGAACCGAGCAGCATCTACGGTGATCCGTCTTTGTTAGGTGTAGGAACCAACTGGCAAGATGCCATCTTCCGCACCGCCCTCCAGCACCAACACCAGGTATCGGCACAAGGAGGTACGGAGAAAGTGAAATATTATGTATCCGGTTCGTATATGGACCAGGACGGTACATTGATCGGCTCCAGTTTCAACCGTTATTCGTTCCGCACCAACCTGGATGCAGACTTGAAGCCGTGGTTGAAAATCGGATTGAACGCCACCTATTCGTCTACCAAAGACGACTTGAAGTTAGCAGATAGTGACCAAGGTATCATCAATTACTCCTTGACCACTCCACCGGATATACCTATTTATGACATCGACGGCAATTACTCATCCGTAATCCGCGAAGGATATACCAGTCCTAACCCTATCGCCTTGGCACTAATGGATCAAATCCTGCTTTATCGCCAAAAGCTGACCGGAAGCATCTTCGCCGATGTAACCCTGATGAAAAACCTGACTTGGCACGCAGAGTTCGGTTACGACATCAGCTATAGCAAAGGCGAACGCTACCAGCCGAGAGTAGATTTAGGAAACTGGAAGCGGGATAGCAACATGAGTTCCATTCAAAAGAACAACAGCACTTTCTGGCAACTGAAAAACTATGTAACCTACAACGGGCAAATAGACAAACACAGTTTCACGGCGATGGTAGGACAAGAAATGTGGGCTTCGAACTACGACAATACCTCGATACAGAACACCAACTTGGCATCAGACGCCGTACATAATCCGGCTTTAGGTGCAGGTACTCCTTCTATCAATGCAGGGTTTGGAAGTTCAGCCATGTCATCGTTCTTCACCCGTCTGACCTATAACTACGATGACCGCTACTTAGGAACTTACACCTACCGTTACGACGGTTCTTCGAACTTCGGTCCGGAAAACCGCTGGGCAGGCTTCCATGCATTAGCAGCCTCCTGGCGTTTCTCGAACGAAGCGTTCTTCGAACCTGTCCGCAACGTCATCAACAACGGTAAACTCCGTCTTGGCTGGGGACAGACCGGTAACTCGAACATCGGCGGATACCGCTGGGGAGCTTCTATCTCACGTATGCCGACCGGACTGGGCTTAGGCTACCGCCAGTCGAACATTGCCAATCCGGGCGTGAAATGGGAAACTCAAGAACAAGTAAACGTAGGTCTCGACTTGGGATTCTTCAATGACCGTATCGGGTTAGTAGTAGACTGGTATAAGAAAGTTTCAAAAGACATGTTGATGTCACTCCAATTGCCTTCTTATATGGGTACATCGGGAAATGCCTCCTCCGTACTTGCCGCTCCGATGGGAAACTACGGTGATATAGAAAACACCGGTTGGGAAATCTCTCTGAATACTCATCCGCTTATCGGCGAGTTCCAATGGGATTCCGACTTCCAGATTTCATTCAACAAAAACAAGTTACGTGCACTGGACGGCACTGCCAATGCTCAAATCGTAGGCTACGGACAATGGAGCGATGTGGTAAGTGTATCGGAAGTAGGCGAATCACTCTATAATTTCTATGGCTATGTATGCGACGGTGTGTACGAAGACCTGCGAGACCTGCAAACCTCACCGAAACCAGCCAAATATCCTGCCAACGGTGTATTCAACCGCACCAATACCGTATGGGTAGGCGATATTAAATATAAGGATTTGAACGGAGACGGTGTTATTGATGAAAACGACCGCACCAACATCGGTTCACCACTACCTAAGTTCACCTTCGGTTGGAATAACTCGTTCCGCTACAAGAATTTCGACCTGACCATCTTCCTGAACGGTTCGTATGGCAATAAGGTATTCAACTATATGGCAATGAAACTGACGCACATGAACTCGCCTTGGCAAAATCAGTTGAACTCGGTAAATGACCGTGCGCAAATTGTAGCCATTGACCCGAACAAAGACTACTCGCAAGGAGTAAACGTAAACGGCGTAACCGTATGGAACTGGTACGATGATATTACCAATGTAAAGGTAGCCAACTCGGGTACAAAAACCCCTCGTGCCTCTATCCAAGACCCGAACGATAACGACCGCATCAGCGACCGTTACATCGAAGACGGCTCATACATCCGTCTGAAGAACATCACGTTAGGATATACGTTCCCGAGTAAAATCATCAACAAATGGGGATTGGACAACTTGCGCATCTATGCCAACATTCAGAACCTGCTGACCATAACCGGCTATGACGGTTACGACCCCGAAATCGGTGCCAGCACTGCCAGCATGAATGTGTACGGACTGGATAACGGACGTTACCCCTCACCGACGGTTTATTCATTTGGATTGAACATTTCTTTCTAACCTTATTAACATGACAAAAATTATGAAACTGAATACAATCAAATACTTAGCACTGGCAGCAATCTTCGGAACAGGCTTGACTTCTTGCGAAGATTTTCTGGACCGTCCGGCAGAAGACACCTACAACGTAGACAACTTCTACGCTAATGACAACCAGTGCCTCCAAGGTGTAAACCCGCTCTACAATTCACCGTGGTTCGACTTCTCGCGCGGATTCTTCAAAGTAGCCGAAGTGCTTTCCGGAAACTACTACTGGGGCTCGTCACCTTACCTTACGTTTACAGTAAACGGTACGGATGAAGACTTGATTAATATGTCTTACTCCTTATGGTCGGTTAATGCATACGCCAACACCATCCGCGAACGTCTCGCTACAGCCAACGCTTCGCCTGAAACTATCAACACCTGCATCGGCGAATGTTTGACCTGGAAAGCCATGGCATACTTCTACTTGGTACGCATCTTTGGTGCCGTGCCTATCGTACATAGCAATTCTGCGGACATCGCCGCAGGAAATTACAACGAAAAGTATAAAGTACAAGTGCCCGATGTGTACGAATACATCATCATGACCTTGGAGAAAGCCATCGAATTGCTTCCGCCGACCAACGCCGAAGGACGCATCGACCAATATACAGCCAAAGGGTTGTTGGCGAAAGTCTACCTCACCAAATCGGGTTACGGCATGAGCGGCTCACGCAACGAAGAGGATTTGCGCCAAGCAGCAGCCTACGCCAAAGATGTCATTGATAACTCCGGGCGCCATTTGTTAGGAAATTACGCCGATATCTTCCGTTTGGCTAACAACTTCAATGAAGAATGCCTTTTGTCATGGCATTGGTCGCCTTCCACCGAAGTATGGACCTGCCAAAACCAAATGCAATCCGACCTCGCTATCGTTGGATTTGATGAATTTGGTGATTGCTGGGGAGGCTATAACGGTCCGTCGGTAGACTTGCAAGACGCTTTCGGCGAGAATGCCCTCAGCCCGACACGTTATAATGGAGACGCACGCCGCAAAGCCACGATGATGATGTGCGGTGACGTATACGAATATTTCTGGCAAGACAAAGGCGGATTCAACTACATCGACTTCTGCTTCGGCTATGACGGAGGTCCGAAACAATACCAAAGCGCAACGGGAGCCAATGAAGTGAAACATTTGTATGGAAATGCCAACGACCACTTATCTGCTCTCGGCATATCGGCCTCTTCACAACACAGCGGACTGAGTACCCACTTGCTTCGCTTGGCTGATGTGTACCTCATCTATGCAGAAGCCATGATAGGCAATGCAGGCTCTACGACAGACGCTTCAGCCATTGATGCATTTTACCAAGTACGCCACCGCTCGGTTAACACCTACGAACGTCCGTCATCCATTACCTGGGAAGATGTCTGGAAAGAACGCCGCTTGGAATTGGCATGCGAAGGAGACCGTTGGTATGATTATGTACGCCTTTCGTACTACGACCCACAACGAGCTATCAACGAACTGACCAACCAACGCCGCGATGTCTATTACGGACTGGATGACTTGTATGAAGAATATTACAATACAGGCTCATTCACCGTCAACCCAGACGAGCACCGCTATAATCCGGATGCAGTAAAACCCAACGTCACTGTATCAACCTTCACACTTCCGTTCCCGACCGAAGACGTGGTATTCAATCCTCATTTGATGGAAGACCCCATTCACGTGGACGTACGTAGCGAATTCAGTTATTAATCTAAAAAAAACAATCAAGCAATGAAAGCAACGAAATACATCAAAGGTCTGGCTCTATTAACCACCTTCTTTGCAGGAGTGGCAATGACTTCATGCGAAGACGAGCCTGACAAATACGAAATAGCCGAAGGGCTGCCCACGGTACATTACGTGCGTCTGCCCGACCCTGAAGTAGCAGACTCGCTGATTACAGGTTCTTACTTATCGAATACAATTTGTATTGTGGGCGACAACCTGCGCAGTGTATACGAATTGTATTTCAATGACCAAAAAGCCATTCTGAACACCAGTCTGATGACCGACCACACCATCATCGTGGATGTGCCGTCTGCCATCCCTTCAGTAGTGAGTAACAAAATGTATTTGGTCAACATTAATAAAGATACCGTAGCATACGACTTCAACATCCAAGTTCCTGCTCCGGAAATCACCTCAATGTCGAATGAATATGCCACACCGGGCACTGTAGTCACCATTAACGGAAATTATTTCATCGACGACCCGAACGTACCGCTCAGCATCACCATGGGCAATGTACCTGTAACTGAAATCACCAGCATCAGCCAAAATGCCATAAGTTTCATGATTCCGCAAGGCGTATCGACCAGCTATATCAATGCAACTTCTATCTACGGTACTGGAAAATCGACCTTCCGCTATATGGAAAGTAATTTGCTATTCGATTTTGACAACGACGGTGACGATGCCTTATATAATTACAACGGCTGGCACGCTCCTACCATCGGAACACTCCCCGAAGTGACGCCTATTGATAACAACTACCTGATTTTCCAAGGCAATTTGGATAACGGGACATGGGATGATAGCCATTTCGCATTCGAATACTGGCCCAACGGAGACAATACAACTCCCTATTTAAATACGCTGACTGATTTTGAAGATTTAAGCAACCTGCAATTTAAGTTTGAAGTCAACGTTCCCGATGCATGGAGTGCTTGTGCTATGCAGATTATGCTGACCACCAACAATGAAGTAAGTGGCGCAAACCAGAACAATAGTTTCTTCCAGAACGAAACCTTCCCACGCGCCCTTTGGATTCCGTGGCAATCATCGGGAAGCTATACCACCGACGGCTGGACTACAGTAACTATCCCGTTGTCTGAATTCCGTTTCGGTTCTTCCGGAACAGCAATTAACGCACTTTCCGCTACAGATATCACCGGATTGACTATCTTTGTATACGGTGGAGGTGTAACCGGTACGGCATGTACCCCGACTATTTGCATCGACAACATCCGTGTCGTGCCCATTTATTAACCTTTAAAATGCATTTTCAATGAAAACAAATAGAATCTTAACGCTTTGCCTGGCAGGGTTGCTTCTTACGGGAAGCGGCATCTCCTTCACCTCCTGCCAAGGCGACGATGTAGATACCAACCAGTTTACAGGAGGTATCAGCCTGAACGTATTCGGTCCGTGTCCGGTGGCACGTGGAGGCGAGCTCCGCTTCATCGGCAGCAGTATGAATCAAGTGACCGCTGTATCCATTCCCGGCTGTGCGGACATCACCGACATACAAGTCATTAGTGACCGTGAAATCCGTGTCACCGTTCCGCAGGAAGCCGAAGAAGGATATGTTATCCTAAGAACGCCTAACGGAGATATCCAGACCGAAACCAAGATAACTTATTCTGAACCTATTTCGCTGGATAGTTTCAGTCCCACGAGCGTACTTCCAGGAGAAACCCTTACTATCACAGGCGACTACCTGAACTTGATGCAGAAAGTGATTTTCGCCGATGAAGTAGAAGTGGACTGCACCGACTTCATCGAACATACCCGCCAGCGCATCACACTGACCGTGCCCGAAGAAGCTCAAAGCGGACTTATCATCCTTTCAGATACAGCAGACATTCCGAACCAAATCTATTCGGAAGAAGAACTGACGGTCACTCTCCCTTCGGTGAATAACGTCAGCCAACTGAACAATGCCAAACCGGGCAATACGGTAGAGATACAGGGACAACACTTGAATTTGGTAAAACAAGTACGGACTGCCAATGGAAGTGAAGCTGAATTTGCAATAACCAACAATGAAACTCTTCGCTTCGAAATACCTGCAGATGCAGCCGATGGCAATATCGTCATGATTCCAGCATCGGGTGTAGAAGTAACCATAGCCCATTTGACTATGGCTGTACCAACCGAAGTGAAAGCAACTCCTGCCACCGGACTTCGTGCGGGAAGCATCCTCACCTTGACAGGAAAAAACATGGAACTGATTACCAATGTTACTTTCCCCAATGTAGCTGAGCCTATAGCTTTAACGTCGCAAACCGAAGAACAAGTGACCGTCGTTATGCCCGAAACGGCACAAAGCGGAAACCTGATGCTGAACACCGGAAGTGGCAAACAAGTATCTGTAGCCATCGAAACATTGAAACCCGTAGTAAGTGGATACAATCCGGCAACCGTATCGGCTGGTGAAAACGTAACGCTGAGCGGAAGCGACCTTGAACTTATCGCTTCCATTACATTCGGCGACGGGGAAGCTGTTGCGGTAACACCAAGCGCAACACCGAATATCGAAGTACCCATCACTACTGCAGAAGGCGAAGTAAGCGTTACCGTCACCATGGCAAACGGTGAAACCATCGCTTGTCCTGCTTTGAATGTAACCAAGCCGCAATGCTGCTACATCACTTCTTGGCAAGAAGGCGACATTAAGTCGGGCGCACTGCTTGAAGTAAGCATCGAAAACGGTGACAAGCTAACCACTATACAACTGAACGGAAACACCGTGCAGTATATCGTACGTGACGGAAGCCTTCTGATTTCACTGCCTTCCGATGTATCAGGCAATGCCACACTGACCCTCGTTTCTTCGAACGGCGAAATGCCTTATACGATTAATATCGTTGACGGCTCTGCAGTTGTTATCTATGCCGGACCTGCTGTAAACGCAGGAAACTGGGAAGGTTACGTACAATTAGGCAGCGAACTCTTTGCCAATGCACACGTAGGCTCTATCATCACCGTCTACATCTCCAATATCGGAGCAGACGCACAAGGAGCTTTCCAAAACAGCAGTTGGAGTTCAATTGACCCGGCATACGACGGATTCTCACTTTCAGGCGACTCATTCACTATGACGGTCAACGAAAATATCCTGAGCCAAATCCAATCGGGCGGACTGATTGTAAAAGGAAAGAACTATACCATTGAATCGGTTACCATACTTAATTAATGAAGCCTTATGAAAAAACTACATTTATTATATACCCTCGCTGCGGCAGCCTTTTTATTTGCCGCTTGCGATACTGACGTAGAACATGACATCGCGCAAGTGGATGCTCCGGTATTCGTATCGGCAACTCCTGAAACGGGAAGCACCGTAAAAACAGGCAATGTAACCGTCACTTTGCAATACGACAAGAACATCTATTTCGCTTCCGAAGACGCTAACCAAATCAGCATATCCGACAACGGAACCGTAGTAAGCGCCGATGTTATCGGAATAAGCAACACGTTAACCATTGTGGCAAACTGCCCCAACCGCGGAGCCACATATACCCTGACCATTCCTGCCGGACTGGTAACAGGTCCCAATCAAATGCCTGCACCCGAAGTGAGCTTGACACTCAGCACAACCGGACTTGACGCGACACCGGTAAACACGCTGACCGCTGAAGCGCAACAAGTGTACGACTTCTTGGTGGAAAACTTCGAAACCCGCACCCTTTCCGCTACAATGGCAGTAGACGGTGTATCGGGACAGACCGGAAGCTGGAATACCGCCGATGCCGAACAAGTATACCAATGGACCGGACAATACCCGGCAATGAACTGCTTCGACTACCTGCACATGGCTTCCTCGCCTTCCGACTGGATTGACTACAGCGACATCACACCGGTAAAAGAGTGGTGGGACAACGGAGGAATCGTACTTGCCATGTGGCACTGGAATGTTCCGAAAACCGAAGGCGATACCGACGCGAACAACTATACCTCAACCCTGAGCGAAACGGCATTTAACATTGATAATGCTTTTACTGAAGGCACATGGGAATACCGCACCGTACAAGCCGACTTAGAAAAAATAGCAGGTTATCTTAAGCAACTGCACGATGCCAACATC